>JAKAXG010000087.1 GCA_021827225.1 Actinomycetes bacterium
TGGCGCATCCCGGGTACTTCCTACAGCCACCCCTCGGCGCCGCTGGGCGAGAGGGTGGTCTGTGGGGGACGGTCCCGACCCAGAATCTCCAGAATCTGTACGCCTTCGCCAAATCTGTACCGCGACCGGCGGCGGATTACCGAAAGCGTCCAGGTTTCGTGAAAAGGTACAGAGTTCGAGGGGGTCAGAGGTGAGCTGAGGTCGTCAGCGGCCGTGAGCCCGCCGGCGCCCGCCCCGGTGTTCCTCCATCCGCCGGCGGATCAGCTCCCGCCGGGCCTGCAGGTCCCGGTAGCTCATGCGCTCCACGTCCGACGCCACCCCGAGTGACGCCTTGAAGCCCTCCAGGTCGACGGCCTGCCGGCGGGGGTCGACGCCGACCTCGGCGGCTATGCGCTCACCGTGGCGGGAGGTGAAGTACATGGCGATCTGGGTGATCTCCGAGAAGAGGTCCACGTCGGGGGCGAGGGTGGCCAGCGCCCCGTCGATGAACAGCAGGTCCTTGACGTAGAGCATCAGCACCTTGGGGAAGCGGGCGCCGTAGGCCAGCAGCTTCTTGATCATCTCCCGGATCTCGGCCAGGAGCTCGTCGGGTGACATGGCCGTGGGGTCCTTGACCGGCTGGTCGATGCCCAGGTCGCGGATCACCGCGTCGAGGTCGGTGTCGGCCGGCAGCGCTCCCAGGTCGCGCAGGGCGGCCAGCTGCATGCGGGGATCGTTGATGGTGCCGCCCATCAGCATGCGCAGGAAGGCCAGCCGGCGGCCCTGGTCGAGGCGGCCGGTGATGCCGTAGTCGAGCAGCGCCACCTTCCCGTCGGGGCAGACGAACAGGTTGCCGCCGTGGAGGTCGCCGTGGAAGACCCCGTAGAGGGTGGCGCCCTCCAGGAACGAGATCATCAGCGCCCGCACCACCGAGGCGGTGTCGATGCCGGCCGCCTTCATGCCGGCGACGTCGTCGAAGGAGAACCCGCCCAGGCGCTCCATCACCAGCACCCGGCGGGTGACCAGGGTGGGGTGGGGGCGGGGCACGATCACCGACCGCTGGTCGGTGGCGGCGAACACCGCCGCCACGTCGAGCATGTTGTCCGCCTCCAGGCGGAAGTCCAGCTCCTCCACGATGGTCTCGGCGAACAGCTCCACCAGCGCCGGCGGGTTGGCCAGCGCCGACACCGGGATCCGCCCGATCAGGTGGGGGGCGATCCAGCTCATGGCGGCCAGGTCCCGCCGGACGGTCGTGCCCACCGACGGCCGCTGCACCTTGACCACCACCTCCTCGCCGGTGTGGAGGGTGGCGGCGTGGACCTGGGCGATGGAGGCGGCGGCCAGCGGCTGGCGGTCGAAGGAGGAGAAGACCTCCTCGATGGTGGCGCCCAACTCCTGCTCCACCACCGCCCGGACCGTCTCGAACGGCTCGGGCGGCACCCGGTCACGCAGCAGGCGGAACTCGGCGACCAGCTCCGCCGGGAACAGGCCCTCCCCGGAGGAGAGGATCTGACCCAGCTTTATGTAGGTCGGCCCGAGCGTCTGGAACGCCTGGCGCAGACGGCGCGACAGGCCGCCCCGCGAGATCTCCGGCCGGCCCAGCCGGCGTCCCCGCCGGCGGTCCAGCACGTACCAGCCGGCCAGCGCCCGGCCCAGCTCCAGCGCCACCCGGACCACGCGGGCGCCGGGCGGCAGCCGGCGCGGCTCGAGGAGTTGTGGGACCTGGGCCTGGGTGGCCGCCCGCCGCTCGTCGGCTCCCACCCGCCAGGTCAGGGCGGTGGGGTCGACTAGCCAGGGGGGGTTGGCGCTGAAGGCGCCGACGGACAGGTCGGCGGGGGAGACCGACGGCATCGAGGCAAACTACCGCAGCGCCCGCCCCTAACCGCCGGGCGGTTAGCTTGGCGCCATGTCAGGATCAGCCTTCCGGGCCTTCGTGGCCGCCAAGACCGACGACGGCTTCCGCCGGGGAATCGCCGACTTTCCCGCCTCCGACCTGCCCGGCGACGGCGTGCTGATCGACGTGGAGTGGTCGAGCGTCAACTACAAGGACGCCCTGGCTTCCACCCCGGAGGGCAGGGTGGCCCGCATCTCGCCGCTGATCCCCGGCATCGACCTGGCCGGCCGGGTGGCCGAGGACGGCGGCGGGTTCTCGGCCGGCACCGCGGTGCTGGCCCACGGCTACGACATCGGAGTGGCCCGCCACGGGGGTTTCGCCGAGCGGGCCCGGGTCCCCGCGGAGTGGCTCGTCGCGCTGCCGACCGGGCTCGACACCCGGGAGGCGATGGTGATCGGAACCGCCGGCTACACCGCCGCCCTGTCGGTGATCCGCCTGCAGGAGCACGGCCTCACCCCGGAGGCCGGACCGGTGCTGGTCACCGGGGCCACCGGAGGGGTGGGCAGCACGGCGGTCAACCTGCTGGCCGGGCTGGGCTTCGAGGTGGTCGCCAGCACCGGCAAGGCTGACAGCCACGAGTACCTCCGGGAGCTGGGAGCGGTGGACATCATCGACCGGGCCACCCTCGGCGAGTCCGTGGGCAAGCCGCTGGACTCGATGCTGTGGGCCGGGGCCGTCGACTGCGTGGGTGGCGTCACCCTGGCCAACGTGCTGGCCCGGATCCGCTACGGCGGGGCGGTGGCGGCGTCGGGCCTGACCGGAGGCCCGCAGATACCCACCACCGTGATGCCGTTCATCCTGCGGGGGGTCTCGTTGCTGGGTGTGGACTCGGTGCAGACACCGATCGACACCCGCCGCCGGGTGTGGGAGCGGCTGGCCGGCGACCTCAAGCCGGCCGGCCTGGAGGCGATCGGCACCACCATCGAGCTGGACGACCTCGACGGCGTGCTCGCCCGGATCCTGTCAGGCGGGGTGACCGGGCGCTACGTGGTCCGCACCGGCGGCTAGGCGTTCAGCGCGGCCAGCAGCTTCTTCGGGGTGTCGGCCGGGGAGATCTTGTACCACACCTCGGCGAGCCGGCCGTCGGCGTCGACGAGGAAGGCGGAGCGCAGGATGCCCATGTACTTGCGGCCGTACATCGACCGCTCGGTCCACACGCCGTAGGCCTCGGCCACGGAGTGGTCCTCGTCGGCCAGCAGGGGGAAGCCCAGCCCGTACTTCTGGTCGAACTTGGCCTGCTTGGCGGAGGGATCGGGGCTGATGCCGATGACTCCGTTGTCGCCGATCTGGTCGAGGACGTCGCGCAGCCCGCACGCCTGGGTGGTGCACCCCGGCGTGTCGGCTTTGGGGTAGAAGTACACGAGCACCGACCGTCCCCGGTAGTCCTTCAGGTGGATGACCTTGCCGGTCTGGTCGTGCAGGGAGAACTCGGGGGCTTTGTCGCCGACCTTCAGGTGCTGGGCCATGGTCCGGATGCTAGAAGACGCCGGCCCCCGGCCCGGCGGCCGGAAGGTCCGGTCGGGGCTTCTACTGTCGGGGGATGCGAATCGGAATCGTGCTACCCCAGACCGCCGGCGCCACGTGGGAGCGGGCGTCGCGCACCGCCGCCCACGCCGAGGAGGCCGGGTTCGACTCGGTGTGGGTGATCGACCACCTGAACGGCTTCCCCCCGGAGGGCGGGATCATGGAAGCCTGGACCATGCTGTCGGCGCTGGCCGCCACCACCTCGCGCATCGGCCTGGGCGCCCAGGTGTTCTGCCAGTCGTTCCGCAACCCGGCGTTGATGGCCAAGATGGCCACCACCCTGCAGCACATCAGCGGCGGCCGGCTGCAGTTCCTGATCGGGGCCGGCTGGTACCAGGAGGAGTACGAGGCCTTCGGTTACCCGTTCCCGGCCGCCGGGGTCCGGGTCGAGGAGCTGCGCGACACGGTCCGGATCTGCCGGGGGATGTGGGAGTCCGGCGGGGAACCTTTTTCCTACGAGGGCAGGCACTACTCGGTGAGGTCGGTCATGAACCGCCCGGCGCCCGAGCACCCCATCTCCATAGGGGTGGGCGGCAGGGGAGCGCGGGTGCTGGACCTGACCGCCGCCGAGGCCGACGAGTGGAACTGCCCGGCGGCGGCCCTGCCCCAGTACCCGCAGCTGAAGCGGACGCTCGAGGAGCGCCTCGAAGCGCACGGCCGTCAGGTCCGGCGCACCTTGCAACTGGTGTTCGCTCCCGGGGAGGAAGCCGTCCCCGCCGGCCTGGCCGGGTTCAATCCCGACCTGGGCCTGCGGGGCTCGACCGGCCAGATGGTGGACCGCCTCGGCCAGCTGGCCGAGGACGGCATAAGCGGGGTGTTCGGGATGGTGGCGAACCGGGCCGCCCTGGAAGCGGTCGCCGCCGTCCTGCCCGAGCTGCAGGCGGTCGGCGCCTAGCCCTCCACCGGGGCCATGACGATGCTGCCGTTGTGGCCGCCGAAGCCGAAGCTGTTCGACAGGGCCGGCCCGGGCTGCCACTCGCGGGGGGAGCCGCTCACCACGTCCAGCCTGATCTCCGGGTCCTGCTCGGTGAGGCCGACGGTGGGGGGGATCAACCCGTGGGTGATGGTGAGGGCCAGCGCCACCGCCTCCAGGGAGCCGGCGGCGCCGAGCGAGTGGCCGGTGATGCCCTTGATCGAGGTGACCGCCGGCCCCGGCGTGCCGAACACCTTGGTGATGGCCACGCTCTCGGCCAGGTCGTTGGCCGGGGTGGACGTCCCGTGGGCGTTGATGTGGGTGACCGCCTCGGCGCTGATGCCGGCGTCGAGGAGGGCCTGCTCCATGCAGGCGACGGCCCCGCCGCCGTCGGGGGGTGGGGCGGTGATGTGATGGGCGTCGGCGGTGCTGGCCGCCCCGAGGATCTCGGCGTAGATGTGCGCCCCCCGGGCCCGGGCCCGCTCCAGCTCCTCGAGCACCAGCACGGCGCCGCCCTCGGCTATCACGAAGCCGTCGCGTTTGGCGTCGAAGGGCATCGACACCCCGCTGGTGGACAGCGCCGTCATGTTGGCGAAGCCGGCCTCCCCGAGGGGGGTGATGGCCGCCTCGGACGAACCGGCGAACACCACGTCGCAGCGGGCGGAGGCCACCAGCCGGGCGCCGGCCCCGACGCTCTGGGTCCCGGCCGCGCAGGCGGTGACGATGGCCTCGCACGGCCCCCGGAATCCGTAACGCATGGACACGTCGGCGGCGGCCCGGTTGCCCATCATCATGGGGACCAGGAACGGGCTCACCCGCCGGGCGCCCCGGTCCCGCAGGACGGCGAGCTGGTCCTCGATGGTCTCGATCCCGCCGATCCCGGTGCCGATGATCACCCCGCCCCGGTCGGGATCGACCGCCAGGGCCTCGATCCCGCCGGCGTCGTCGAGGGCTTCGGCGGCGGCCACCGCCGCGAACTGGGTGAAGCGGTCCACCCGGCGCAGCTCCTTGGGGCCGTACACCGAGGTGGCGTCGAAGCCGGAGACCCTGCGGGGGCCCTCGGGGGCGGGGCCGAGGAGCCCCTGCCAGAAGGCGTCGCGGCCGATGCCGCACGGTCCCACCACGCCCAGGCCGGTGACCGCCACCCGGCGGCCCGGGACGCCGGGGCGGCCGTCGGCGGGGAAGAGAGCCTGCATCAGAGCTTCGAGGTCACCAGAGTGAAGGCCTGGCCGACCGTCTCGACACCCTCGAGCTCCGACTCGTCGACGGTGATGTCGAACTGCTCCTCCAGGGCCATCACCAGTTCGACCAGGTCGAGGCTGTCGGCGTCGAGGTCGTCGGCGAAGCTGGCCTCGGGGGTGACCTTCTCCGGCTCGACCTGCAGTACCTCCACGGCGCACTGCTTGAACTTGTCGAAAGCCTCGTTGTTGTCCACGGTTGTCCTTCCATTGGTGTGTGCGAACGGTCGGCTACCGGCCGAGGGGATCGACCGGGTCGGAGCCTGACGAAAAATGTAGTCGTGGGCGCGGTCTTTACCGGCTCTGCCACCGCCAGACCGCCGATGCCCACGTCATTCCGGCGCCGAAGCCGGCCATCAGGATGTGGTCGCCCTCCCGCACCCGGCCGGCGTCGATGGCCTCGATGAGCGCCAGGGGGATCGACGCCGAGCTGGTGTTGCCGGTGTGGTCGATGACCGAGGCGATGCGGTCGGCGGGCAGGCCCAGGCGGGAGGCGGCGGCCTCCATGATGCGGATGTTGGCCTGGTGGGGCACGAACAGGGCGATGTCGTCGATGCCCAGCTTGGCCCGTTCCAGCGAGGCCCTGGCCGACTCCACCGTCGCCAGGACCGCCCGCCGGAACACCTCCTTGCCGCGCATGACCATCCCCGAGCCGTGCTGGGCGTAGAGGAGGGGCACCAGGTTGCCGTCGACGCCGAGGTCCCAGCCGAGCAGCGAACCCTCGCCCGGTACCGCCTCCACCACCACCGCTCCGGCGCCGTCACCGAAGAGGAAGGCGTTGGTGCGGTCCTCCCAGTTGGTGGCCCGGGTGAGGGTCTCGGCTCCGATGAGCAGCACCCGCTCGGCCCCGGCCGAGATCAGCCCGCTGGCGGTCACCAGGCCGTAGGTGAAGCCGGCGCACGCCGCGTTCAGGTCCATGGCCCCGCCTCCCACGCCGAGGGCGGCGGCCACCGCCGCCGAGTTGGCGGGGATGAGCTGGTCGGGCGTGGTGGTGCACAGGACCACCACGCTGATGTCGCGCGCGTCGACCCCGGCCCGCTCGAGGGCCTTGCGTCCGGCCTCCGCGGCCAGGGTGCCGGTGGTGCCCAGCCCGTTCTCGGGCGGCTGCTCCGGAGGGGCCGGATCCACGAACGGCCCGGTGGCGGCCCGCCGGGTGCGGATGCCGCTGCGCTCGAAGATCCACTCGTCGGTGGTGTCGAACAGCGTGGTGATGTCCTCGTTGGTGACGACCCGCTCGGGCAGGGCGGTGCCCCAGCCGGTGATGGTGACGCCGGTCATGACGCGTGCAACCAGACGATCGGCTGGCCGGCCTGGACCCGCTCGCCCGGCTGCGCCAGGCTGCCCTTGAGGGTCCCGGCGAAGGGGGAGAGGACCTCGCGGCCCGAGACGGTGCCGAGCAGGGTGCCCACCTCGATGGCGTCGCCCGGACTGGGCCCGCCGCCCTGCACCGGTTCGAACACCCCGGCGGAGGGGCTTATGACCACCCGCTCGGAGACGTAGAGCAGCTCGCCCTGATGGCCGCTGGCGTAGGTGTGCAGGGCGCTGTTGCCCGACACGGCGTCGACCAGGGTGTCGAGATCGGCGGGCGTGGACACCCTCACGGTGGTGGCGCTGGGCAGGATGCGCCGGATCATGGCCGACAGCGAGTCTCCGGGGCCCAACTCGACGAAGACGTGCTCGGCGTCGAGGTGACGGTCGGCGACGCCGGCCAGGCGCAGAACGGTCTGGTACCAGCGGATGGGGCTGCACAGCTGGGCGGACAGGAGCACCTTCCACTCGTCGCCGCTGGCGTGGAACCGGCCGTCCACGTTGGCCACCACCGGGGTGTCGGGGTCGTGGAAGGTGGTCGTCGCCAGCGCCTTGCGCAGCCGGTCCCGGGCGGGGGCCATGAAGGGGGTGTGGAAGGCGCCGCCCACCCGGATGGGGCTGACCCGGCGGGCGCCCATCGACTGGGCCAGGTCGGCGGCCCGCTCGACCGAAGCCGCCTCGCCGGCGATGACGGTCTCCTCCGGGCCGTTGAAGTTGGCGACCCACACCTCGCCGTCGGCCAGCCGGCAGGCGATGTCCACGGTGTCGGCGTCGCAGCCCGCCACGAGGGTCATCACCCCCGGGGCGGCGTCGGCCGCCGCCTGCATGGCCTCGCCCCGCTCGGCCACCACCCGGACGGACTCCTCGAAGCCGAGGATGCCGCTGGCGGCCAGGGCGCTGTACTCGCCGACGGAGTGGCCGGCCACCCGGGTCGGCTCGATGCCGAGCCGCTCCACCGCGTCGAGCACCAGGAGGCTGAAGGTGAACGTTGCGACCTGGGCGTTCCTGGTCTCGGTCAGCTCTTCGGGACCGGCGTCTGTCAGCAGGGCGGCGATGTCGCGCCCGGCCGCCTCCGACGCCTCCTCGACGATCTCCCAGGACGGGTGCTGCCTCCAGGGCGCCCCCATGCCGGGTCGTTGCGCTCCTTGACCGGGAAACACGAAGGCGGGCAAAGCGGCGGGACCTCCTGGGGGAAAGGCCGTTGGGGGACGTGGTGCAGCCGGCCCCGTTCCGGAGCCGACCCAGGTTGGACCCCCGGGCGGGCGGAAACGTAACCACCGGCGCCACAGAAGCTAAGCCCAGGCGGGGAGCGGAAGGGGGTTAGCGCTGTTAGGTGTCGGGCGGGAGCGGGTCGGCCTCCTGCTCCTGCTCCAGCATCAGCCTGCGGGCGGTCGACGAATCGTCGAAGCGGAGCAGCTTCACCAGGTGCACCACCGTGCCCCTCTCCGGTCGGGACTCGAAGCGGACCTGGTCCACCAGGGCGTGCATGAGCGCCATCCCCCGGCCGTGCTCGGCGTCGGTGTCGGCCATGGTGGGGCCGCTCAAGGCGTCGTGGTCGAACCCCCGCCCCACGTCCACCACCCGGATGTGGCAGCCGGTGGCGGCGATGCCGACCGCCACGTCGTAGGCGTCACCGGGTCCGGAATGGTCGATCACGTTGGCGCACGCCTCGGTGACGGCCAGCTCCACGGCGTCGGCGTCGTCGGGGATCACCCCCACCTCCCTCATGGCCGCCCGGATCAGGTGGCGGGTGACCGGGACGCTCAGCCGGTCGCGGGGCAGCTGCAGCGACAGCGTCACCTGAAAGCCCTTCCCGGTCGACGCCGCCGCCGGCTGGTCGGGGCGGCGGGGCCAGTGGTAGCGGTGGGTCACGTCTCGGTCCCTGGACCGGGTCAGGTCGACGACGATCCGGCATTCGTGGTCACCCGCCGCCAGGGACTCCACCACGTTCACGTCTGCCTCCCCGGCGGCCCGGGCGGCCAGCCCGCCGGCCAGCGCCGAGGTGAAGCGGCACAGGGCCGGGGCGGCGGCCGGCCCGAACGGGCACCGCCGGTTGCGGATCACGGCCCGGTCGGCCTGCGCGGTCACGACCTCGAAGTCCCCTCCCAGCCGGTCCTCCACCTCGACCAGCAGGTCGGCGAGCGATCGGGCATCGGACTGCAGATCGGCCCGGTGCGCCTCCCGGGCGGCCACGGTGGCTCCCGCCCGGGCCGCCGCCTCCTCCAGGCTGCGGCCGCCGGCGACGTCGGCGCCGATCAGGCCGACCAGGTGGCCGAGGCGGCCGTCGGGGACCAGGCCGGGATCTGCCGGTTCCAGGTCGATGTCGCGCTCGGGGGGGCGGGCCACGCTCAACGACAGCGCCACCGCCTCGGTCCCGCCGTGCTCGGCGACCAGCCGGGCGGCCTGGTCATGGGCCCTGGTGACGCCCGCTCCCACCGGTGTCCCCGGCAGGGGGCCGTCGGGGAGGCGGCGGGAGCGCAGATGGCCGCGCCGGCCCTCCCAGTCGAGCGACACCCAGACCGGGCCGTCCGGTCCGCTCTCGAGCGTCTGGCGGACGAGCGGGCGGGCCAGCTCCACGACCGCCGGTTCGACGGCGTGGCGGGACAGATGGGTGCAGATCTCGTCCTCCAGCAGTGAAGACGATCCGGGGACTCGGGAGTCGACGCACCATTCCACGGCAGGGTTCATACCGCGCCGGGGCGAATTTGACGCCGGTCCCCGCCACGGGCCCGGCCCGAGCGCAGCGGCCGCCGCCGGGCCCGGTCAACGGGCGGCGCCGGCCCCTCCGGTCAGTGTGAACAGGTGGGCATATCCCTCCCCCGGGGGCGTATGCCCCACCGGAGGGGGCCGGATACCCGCCCGCGGCGGCCGTGGTCGCTAGGTTCAACGGCGATGACCGTCGCTTTCGCCGCCGCCCTGGCCGTCGCTGTAATCGCACTACTGGCCCTGGGTGCCACGGCCCGGCGGGGTTCGGTCGCCACCCGCCGGGACCGCCTCGAGGCTCAGACCCGCACCCGGGAGCTGGCGGAGGCCCGCCAGTCGGCGGAGGACGCCGCCCGGAGGGCCGACTCCGCCGCGGAGGAGGCGAGGGCCGCCCGGGCGGCGGCCGGTGACGCCGAGAGCCGGCTGGCCGAGGCGGAGAGCCGCCTGGCGGACGCCGACCGCCGGGCGTCGGAGGCGGAGCGGCGGGCCGAGGCGTTCCAGGCTGAGATCCTCCGGGCGGAGTCCCGGGCGGCGCAGCGCCGGGCGGCGGCGGCGGTCACGCCGTCGGCCGGGTCGGTGCTGTGGCAGCTGGAGCGGCTCCGTTGCGAGCGGGAGTGGTCCGAGGTGGTGGGTCCCGGCGTCCCGCTGCCGGTGGAGTGGGACGAGACCTTCGGGGCGGTGCTGGCCACCGAGATGGCCGTCGTGCGGGAGGTGATCGGCACACCCGGCGAGGTGGAGGCG
>JAKAXG010000088.1 GCA_021827225.1 Actinomycetes bacterium
CGCCTGGGGTACGTGCCGCAGGAGGCCCACCTCTTTTCCGGCACCATCCGTGACAACATCGCCTACGGCCGCCCTGGCGCCTCCGACGCCGAGGTGGAGGCGGCGGCCCGGGCCGTCGGCGCCCACGACGTGATCGCCGGGCTGACCGACGGGTACCTGCACCGGGTAACCGAGAGGGGCCGGTCCCTGTCGGTCGGCCAGCGCCAGCTGATCGCCCTGGCCCGGGCCCAGCTGGTCGACCCCTCCATCCTGCTCCTGGACGAGGCCACCTCGAACCTGGACCTGGCCACCGAGGCCAGGGTGGCGGCCGCCATGGGCGTCCTGGCCACCGGGAGGACGACGGTGCTGATCGCCCACCGCCTCCAGTCGGCCCGAGCGGCGGACCGCATCGTGGTGCTGGACGGC
Source organism: Actinomycetes bacterium (assembly GCA_021827225.1). Next base: position 406 of record JAKAXG010000088.1, read on the forward strand.
GGCACGGTGGCGGAGGACGGCACCCACGAGGAGCTCCTGGCGCGGAACGGCCGTTACGCCGCCATGTGGCGGGCCTTCGCCGACAGCGCCGTGGCGGTACCGCCCACCCCGGCCGGGTCGCTCGCCGAACCGGTCAGCGGCGCCTGAGCGGGCGGCACCGGGTCAACCGGGGCCCGCCGACCTGCCGCCGCCCGCCGGGGCCGGGACGGGGACGCCGGTCCACACCGCCAGCTTCCCGTCGACCGTCCCGGCCAGCACCGGGGTCTGGCCGGCGAAGGAGACCAGGCTGACCGCCGAGCCGCTGGTTCCCAGCCATGGCGGCGCGGCCGTGTCCACGGCGTTCCAGGTGGTGCCCCCGTCGGGGGAGAGCCACAGCCCGACCTGTCCGTTGTCCAGCGTGGGTTCCGGGCCGACGACCGCCGCCGTGACCGCGCTGGCGGCGGGGCCGGCGACCGGAACCGGGCCCGGCTCGACCGGATCGGGGCCGCCGGCCGGGTTCGGCTCGGCCACCGCCAGCTCCACCGGACCGGCGGCGGCCAGGTCGGTGAGCGGGGCCGGGGTGCCGGCGGTGAAGGAACTCACGTTCACCCGGGTCCACGACGAGCCGGTGCCGGACCGCCACAACGCCGGCACCGAGATCCCGCCCGAGGTGGTGGTCGAACCCCAGGCCACCAGCCCCGAGGCGGTGCGGGCGCAACCCGAGATGGACTCGAACCCGCCGGCGCCCGGGGCCGGGCTGATCGTGGCCCGCTTCCAGCCGGTCCCGTCCGTGGAGACCCAGGCCGCGGCCTGCTGGCCGGTCACGGCCGTGGCCGAAGTGCCGGCCGGAGGCTGCTCGACCGACCCGACCGCGACCACGGCCTGCGCGTGCCCGGTGGTGGAGGTCGTGCCGGCCGTGCCGGCCGTGGCGGAGGAGGCACCTGCCGCGCCTGTCGGCGCCGCGGCGCACACGCCGTTCAGGGTGGCGGGCAGGGAGGCGGTGGTCCCGGCCGTGGTGGAGTTCGTCGGGCTCCCGTCGAGCAGGCCCCGGGCCGTCCAGTTCCTCCCGTCGGGGCTGGTCCATCCCTCTGGCTGGCCGGAGGCCGGCTGTCCCACCGCCACCCAGCCGGTGGGCAGCTGCACGGTCAGGGCGCCGGCGGCCGGCACGCTCGGGGGTCCTGCGGTGCCGGCCGGGACCGGTGCCCAATCGACCCCGTTGGTCGACGCCAGGGTGGTGTAGGTGACCGTCGGGGTGCCGATGGCCTGCGGGTCGGACACGAGGCGGACGGCCATGACCAGCCGGCCGGCGGAGGGCTGGATCGACAGCGGAACGGCGGTCGGGCGGACCGGTCCGAACGTGGCCGGGTTGGCGGAAGGCTCCGACCAGCCGGCCGGGGTGTCGGTGATCAGGTGGGCCTCGCCGGGGTCGCTGTCGGCAACGACCGTGGTGGTGATGGTGGCGGCGATCAGGGTGGCCCGCCAGCCTCCGGCGGAACCGTCGGCGCCGGGCAGGGCCAGGGGGGTCCAGTGCAGCCCGTCCGTGGACCGCCAGGCCGCCTGCCCGAACGGGCCCCCGCCCGTGGCGACCAGGTCCGACGACCCGGCCAGGGTGGGGACCTCCGATACCGATCGCAGCGCGGACCCGCCGGACGGACCGTAGAGGGTTGCCCCGGGATCGCCGGCCGCCGGCGCTCCGGGGAAGTCGGTGGAGGGAGGACTCCAGCTGGCGCCGTCCGGTGACACCCACGACGCCGGGACCCAGCCGGAGCCCCGGTTGACGGCCCCGGCCGCCACCAGCCCGTTGCCCAGCGGGGCCAGCGAGTAGATCACCCGGCTGCCCGGGCCGGAGAAGGCGTTGGAGGCGGTGGTGATGCTGTGCCAGTGGAGGCCGTCGGTGGTGGACCACACCGCCGCGGCCTGGGCCGCTCCGCTGCCCTCCGACCCGGCGGCGTACACCGTGTCCCCCTCGGCGAGCATGGCCCACACCCGGGCTCCCGGGGTGGAGGTGATGGCCTTCTCGGCCGCCGGCTGCTCGCTCCAGTGCCGGCCGTCGGTGGAGGACCACACCGCGAAGCGGCCGTCGACGGTGCCCGTCGCGAAGAGCCCGAGGGCCCCGGCCGTCACCAGCGACATACCCGACGGGCCGCCGGTCCGGGGTATGGAGGCGGCGGTGAACGGTGCCCCCGGGGTGGGGGAGATCCACGCCGAGGCCTGGCGGTTGGCGCCCTCTCCCACGGACCCCACGACGATGGTCTCGCCGTGGTACTGGGCCGCGGCCAGCGCGGAGCTGGCACCCTCGGTGACGATCGGCGAGGAGTTCCACCTGACCCCGTCGGTCGAGGTCCACTGCGTGGCCACCGGCGCGCCGGTCGGCGACGGGCGGGTGCCGACGGCCAGCCACTTCTGGTTGAGCGTGGGTGCGATGACGGCGGCTATGGTCGCCCCCGGGCCACCTCCGAGGGCCAGGGCGGGCGAGGCGGACCGCTCCCACGAGTACGGCGAGGCGGCGTAGCGGGGCGGCGGTTGCGTGGTCGAGGTGGGGGCCGGGAGGCTCGTGGATCCGGTCGCGGACGGCCGGGACGCGGCGTGCCCGGCGCTGCATGACGCGCACACCAGCGCGACGGCAGCGGAGAGTGATCCCCAAGCCATCGTGTGACGACGGGAGGGGCGGACCTGCGACGGGCGGGCCGGGCTGGTTGACGGTGAGGGTGGCAAGGGCGGGGACCGATCCGGGGCTCAGCGGTTGCTCAGGCGGAAGCCGTCACCGTCGTCCCGGCGCTTCCATACCTGCCACCATTTCCGGGACTCGCGTTCCCGCTCGATCTCGTCGAGGATCTCGGGCCCGGCGGCGGTGACGATGGAGCCGGCCTCGGACAGTATGGTCGCCACTTCCCCGGCCGGTTCGTCGGGTTCCTCCTCGACCGGAGGACGGTTGAGGGAACCCATCTCGAAGGACCCGTCGATGATGTCGGGCTGGTAGCTGGCGCAGTCGTCGGGGCAGCGCCAGGGTGCCTCGGGAGCCAGGTTCAGCACGCAGAAGCGGGCCACCTCGCCGGTGTCGTAGGTCCGGCTCTGAAAGTGGCGGCAGTTCTCGCGCATCGTCACGACCTCATGGTGGCACTTAGCGGCGATATCCCGCACAGCACCGGGCCGGATGGCTCCCCGGAGATCTGGGGCGGGCCGCCGGTCGTTACACTGCTCGGCCATGACGGGCGGTTCCCTCACCGATCTCGGCAGCGTCCTGCGCCTGTCGGTGCTGCGCCTGTCGCGCCGCCTGCGCCAGGAGGCGTTCGGCCTGGGGGAGGTTACCCCCTCGCAGCTCTCGGCTCTGACGGTCCTGGCCAAGCACGGCGAGCTCACCCTGGGGGAGCTGGCGGCCATCGAACGGATCGCCCCGCCCTCCATGACTCGCATCGCGGCCCGCCTGGAGGCCACCGGCCTGCTGGAGCGCCGGCCCGACACCAGCGACCGCAGAGTGGCCCGGGTTGCCATCAGCTCGGCCGGGCTCAGCCTGCTGGAAGAGACCCGTGCTCGGGGCGACGCGTTCGTGTCGGCCCGCCTGGAGTCGCTCAGCGAGGAGGAGCGCGAGGTGCTGGCCCGCGCCGTGCCACTGCTGGAGCGGCTGGCCTCCGAGGATCCCTGACGGCCGCCCCTTCCCTTCCCGATGGGCAGCATCTCCGGCAACGATGTGGAATGTGACCTAAGTCTCTTGCACAGATACGCCGGGGCGGGCCATACTGAACTTGTTGCTCGGGGCGAATCCCCCCCTCGCCCCTCGAGCCTTGCACGAAGGACCGGCATCCCCCCCGCCGGTCCTTCGTCGCGTCCGGGGGGATATCCGCCCTCTCGGCCGGCCGCGCCGGCATCGGTTCCCCGCCGCCAGGGACCTGCCGACCTGCCGACCTGTATCCGGCGCCGGGAAAAATGGCCGGGGAACGAAGAAACCGAGCCCGGAGGCTCGGTAGCACTGGTCAACGTTCGGGTCGAGGCCGGTCCGGCCCTCCCCCCGGGGGCCCGAGGCCAGGCCTCGCCCGAACGCCCCCTCTTGGACCTAGAGTTTATGTGGCATCGGGCACAGTGGCAAGGCCCTGAACGGGAAACGCGCGGCTCTCGGTTGTGAACGGAGGGTTCCCGTTTTCTATTGTCCCAAGATGGCCATCCCGTTAGCCGCCTACTCCATCCGCCTCCGGGCCCGGATCCCCAACCATCCCGGGGAGTTCGCCGCCCTGGCCACCGCCATCGGCTCGGCCGGCGGCAGCCTGGTGGGCATCGACATCGTCGACACCGACGGGGCGACGGTAACGCGCGACCTGGTGGTCTTCTGCGGCTCGGAGGGGCACGCCTCCCAGGTCGAGCAGGCCACCCGGGCGATCGGCGGCATCGAGGTGCTCGAGGTGGCCGACCGCACCTTCGCCCTGCACCAGGGCGGAAAGCTGAGCATCGACGCCAAGCTGCCCATCCACAACCGGGACGACCTGGCCATGGCCTACACACCCGGGGTGGCGCGGGTGTGCACGGCCATAGCGGAGACACCGGAGCTGGCCCACCGCTACACCATGAAGTCGAACACGGTGGCGGTGGTCACCGACGGTACGGCGGTGCTCGGGCTGGGCGACATCGGGCCGGAAGCGGCCCTGCCGGTGATGGAGGGCAAGGCGGTACTGTTCAAGGCGTTCGCCGGCGTGGACGCCGTGCCGGTGTGCCTGAAGGTGTCATCGCCCGACGAGCTGATCGAGACGGTCCAGCGTATGGAGCCCATGTTCGGCGGGATCAACCTCGAGGACATCGCCGCCCCCCACTGCTTCGAGGTGGAGCGGCGCCTGTCGGAGACGTTGTCCATCCCGGTGTTCCATGACGACCAGCACGGCACCGCGGTGGTGGCCCTGGCCGCCCTCCGCAACGCCTGCAAGATCGTAGGCAAGGATCTGGCCGGCCTGCGCGTCGTGCTGTCGGGGGCGGGGGCGGCCGGGGTGGCCATCACCAAGATCCTCATGACCGCCGGCGCCTCCGACATCGTGGCCGTCGACCGCAAGGGGGCGGTCCACAAGGGGCGGGAGGGGCTGGACCCCTCGAAGCAGTGGCTGGCCGACCACGCCAACCCGGAGGACCGGGCCGGTTCGTTGCAGGACGTCCTGCGGGGAGCAGACGTGTTCATCGGCGTGAGCGGGCCGGGCCTGCTGACGCGATCGGACCTCGAGACCATGGCGGACGCCCCGATCGTCTTCGCCCTGGCCAACCCGGTCCCGGAGGTGCTGCCCGAGGAGGCGGAGGGCGTGGTGGCGGTCATGGCCACGGGCCGCAGCGACTACCCGAACCAGATCAACAACGTGCTGTGCTTCCCGGGCATCTTCCGCGGCGCGCTCGACTCGGGCGCCACGGCCATCACCGAGAACATGAAGCTGGCTGCCGCCGACGCCATAGCCGCCGCCGTCCCGGCCGCCGATCTCAAGGCCGAGGAGATCGTGCCGAGCGTGTTCGCCCCCGGTGTCGGTGAGGCCGTGGCCCGGGCTGTCGCCGCTGCGGCCCGGGCGGACGGCGTCACCCGCTGACGGGCCCCGCCGGGCCGTGCTCCCGGGGGCCGGCCGCGTCAGCTGTCCGCCGTGCCGGCGTAGGTGCGGCCCTTCCAGGCCGCCCCGCGGCCCCGGCGGTGGCGCCGGGCCGAGTCGACGGTCATGGCTCCGTACAGGGCGGCGGCCGCCGGGAGGGTCAGGCTCCACGCGGCCGGGATGCGGTAGTAGAGGGCCATGGGCAGGTAGCTGGCGGTCATGAGGATCTGGGCGCACAGCCCGGCGCCGGCCACCAGCGGATCGCCGGCGGCGGCCCCGGCGACGAGCACCACCAGCGGCCCCAGGTAGATGATCGTCAGGCCCGCCACCGTCCCGGCCAGCGCCAGCGGTGAGTACCTGAGCTGGGTGTATGCGCTGCGGGCCACCATGTCCCACAGGTCGGCGAGCCGCGGGTAGGGGCGGAGGCTGGCCACGTCGTCGGCGTAGCCCAGCCAGGTGCTCCCGCCGGAGCGCTTCACCGCCCGGCCCAGGGCCACGTCGTCGATGACGGCCCCGGAGATGGCCTCGATCCCGCCGGCCCTGCGGAGGGCGTCGGCCCGCAAGAGCATGCAGCCCCCCGCCGCGCCGGCGGTCCGGGACCGGCGCCTGGCTATGGAGCGGAACGGGTACAGCTGGGAGAAGAAGTAGACGAACGCCGGCACGATCAGCCGTTCCCACCCGGTCGCGGTGCGTAGCCGGGCCATCAACGACACCAGGTCCCGGTCGGCGGTTACGGCATCGGACACCAGCCGGCGCAGGGAGTCCGGGGGGTGGTGGATGTCGGCGTCGGTGAAGAGGAAGTACTGGGGGTCGAGTTCCGCCGACGCGGCGTGGACCCCCTGGGCCAGGGCCCAGGTCTTGCCCACCCATCCGGGCGGGCGCTCGGCGCCGGTGACCACGGTCAGCGGCAGGGCCCGGCCGGCGGCCCCGGCGGCGGCCACCTCCCTGGTGTCGTCGGCGCTGCAGTCGTCGACCAGGAACACGGCGGCCCGGCCCGGGTAGTCCTGGGCGGCCAGCGCCGGCATGGTGGCGGCCAGCACCGCGGCCTCGTCGCGGGCCGGCACCACCACGGCCACGGAGGGCCAGCCGGGGAGGTCCCGGGCCGGGCCCAGCCGGACGGTGGGCAGCCAGAACAGCCCCCGGAAGGCCAGCAGGTACACCCACACCGCGGCCGGTACCCACGCCAGGCCCTCCAGGACCGTCATCTCCGGGACCGCACCAAGGAGTCCAGGCGGGTGGCGGCCCGGCGGAACAGGGCGGTGAGGACGGGGTCGAGGGCCGGTACGACCGGTCTGAGCACGGCGCTGGGTTCGAGGGCGAAAGTCCACTCGAGCGTCGAGTAGGCGCCCTGATCGACCACCCGGTAGTCCTCGGCCAGGGCGGAGGCGAAGGGGGCGCCGGCCCGGTCCACCCTGAAGCTGTAACGGCCGGCCTCCCTGCCGGGTGCGGGTTCCTCCCAGGCGATGACGGTCTCCTCGTAGACCACGCCCGCCATCCGGACCCGGCGCCGGCTGCCGGTGCCGTGGGGTGGGGGGGTCAGGTACCGGCCGGCCGAGGAGAAACCGGGGAACCACCGGCCCCAGCCGGCCGGTTCGGTGGCGATGGCGGCGAAGAGTTCCGAGGCCGGTTGGGAGAGGATCTCGATGGTGGTGAAGCGGTAAGGGGCGGTCTCGAGGAAACCGGCATCTACCGGCCGGAGGTCCCAGCGCATCCGGTCAAATGTAGGGGGCGACCGGGGAGAGGAGCCATCGGGCCCCCTTCCGTATCGAACATGTGTTCGATTAAGCTGACCATGGATGGAAGCATCGGTGGCCTCCCTGCGCATCGCCGCCGCTCACGGCCGGCCTCTCACCCCGGCCGGGGCGCGACTGATGGAGGTGCCGGAGCCGCTGGTGCCCCTTTTCCCCGAAGGGGGGATCCGCAGGGGGATCATCATGGCGGTCGGACCCCTGTCCGGGGGATGCTCGCTGTCCCTGGCGCTGGCCGGAACGCTCACCGGCCGGGGCGGCTGGGCCGCCGCGGTGGGGATGCCGTCGCTCGGGCTGGTGGCCGCCGCCGAGCTCGGGGTGGACCTGCGGCGGCTGGCCCTGGTCCCCGATCCCGGCGGGCACTGGCCGGCGGTGGTGGCGGCCCTGGTGGACGGTTTCGACCTGATCCTCCTCCGGCCCCCGGCCCGGGTCCGGCCGGCCGATGCCCGCCGGCTGGCGGCGCGGGTCAGGGAGAGGGGAGCCGTGATGGTGGTGGTGGGCACGCCGGGCTGGCCGGAGTCGGCGGATATCCGGTTGTCCGCCGGCCCGTCGGTGTGGGAGGGCCTCGGTGCCGGGCACGGCCTGCTGCAGGCCCGGCGCATGGAGGTGGTGGCCGCCGGCCGCCGGATCGGGGGGCGGGAGCGCCGGCGGTGGATATGGCTGCCCGCCCCGGGTGGGGGGCTGGCGGCGGCCGCCGGGGACCCGGTTGCCGGCGGGAGCGCCGACGTGCGGTTGGAGGCCGTCGATCGGCCGCCGTCCCCGGTTGCCCTGGAGGTGGCCGGATGACCGGTGGTGGCAGGGCGGACCCGGACCGCCCACCCCGCCTGCTGGTCGCCACGTGGCCGGACTGGCCAGCAGCGGCCGCCGGTTTCCCGCCCGACGTGCCCGCCGCGGTGGTGGCGGCAAACCGGGTGGTGGCGGTCACGGCCGCCGCCCGCCTCGAGGGGGTCAGGGTCGGACTGCGCCGGCGCGAGGCCCAGAGCCGTTGCCCGGAGCTGGTGGTGGCACCGGCCGATCCGGGCCGCGACGCCCGGGCCTGGGAGCCGGTGGTGGCCGCGGTCGAGGCCATGGCGCCGGCCGTCGAGGTGTGGGGCCCCGGCGTGCTGGGGCTGGCCACCCGGGGACCGTCCAGGTACTTCGGCGGGGACCTGGCGCTGGCCGGACGGGTCCGGGAGGTGGCCGAGGCGGCGGCCGGGACACCCGGATGCCGGGTGGGCGTGGCCGACGGGCGTTTCGCCGCCCTGCTGGCCGCTACGGCGCCCGGACCGGAGCGGGCCGGCGGGGGGGTCCTGATCCTGGACCCGGGATCCAGCCGGTCATGGCTGGCCCCCCACCCGGTGAGCGCCCTGGGGCCCGGCCACGAGGATCTCTCCGACCTCCTGATCCGCCTCGGAGTGCGCACGCTGGGGGACCTGGCTGCCCTGCCCGAGGCGGCGGTGCTCGGCCGTTTCGGGACCACCGGAATCGTCGCCCACCGGCTGGCCCGGGGCCTCGACGACCGGCCGGTGCAGGCCCGCACCCCGCCCCCCGATCTGGCCTGCTCGATGGAGCTCGACCCTCCTGAGCAGCGCGTGGAGGCGGCGGCGTTCATGGCCAAGGCTCTGGCCGACGAGCTCCACTCCCGCCTGGAGGCGTCCGGGTTGGCGGCCACCCTGGTGGCCATCGAGGTGCAGACCGAGCACGGCGAGAGCCTGATGCGCCGCTGGCGGCACGAGGGGGCCCTGAGCGCCTCCGCCCTGGCCGAGCGGGCCCGCTGGCAGCTGGACGGATGGCTGTCCGGGGCGGCCACCGGCCGCCCGACCGGCGGCCTGACCCTGCTCAGGCTCACCCCCGAGGAGGTCCGCCCCGACGCCGGCCGGCAACTGGACCTCTGGGGCGGCCAGGCCGACTCCGACGCCCGGGCGGGCCGGGCCATGGCCCGGGTGCAGGGAATGCTCGGCCCCGAGGCGGTGGCCACCGCCGTCCTTCAGGGGGGCCGGGGCTTCGCCGAGCAGGTCCGGCTGGTCCCATGGGGGGATGCCCGCGAGGGGGCCGGGGACGACGCGGTCCCCTCCCGCCTCGACGGCGGCCGGCCGGCCCCATGGCCGGGCCGGCTCTCCAACCCGGCGCCGGCGGTGGTGCACCAGCCGCCCCGCCCGGCCGACCTTCTCGACCGGGCCGGGGAACAGGTGCTGGTCAGCGGCCGGGGGGTGATCAGCTCCGGCCCGGCCCTCCTGTCGGTGGAGGGAGGGGCGGGGGAGAGGGTGGCCGGCTGGGCCGGCCCGTGGCCGCTGGAGGAGCGCTGGTGGGAAGGTGGTGGCCGGCGCCGGGCCCGGCTGCAGGTGGTCCTGGAGGGCGGGGCCGCCCACCTGGTGTACCGGGAGGCCGGCCGGTGGTGGGTCGAGGCCTCCTACGGCTGAACCCTACCGGCGGGCCGGTTCCCCGGCCTAAGCCTGCGTCTGCTCGGCCGGTGCCACCTGGGCCGGGCCGGCCCCGCCCAGGGTCACCGTCACCGGGGTGGCGCCGACGGTCCGGCGGGCCTGACGGGCCGTCCACCAGGCCTGGACCCGGTCGGCGATCACGGTGGAGATGGCGAAGTCGGCTATGCCGGCCAGCACGTCCATCAGGAAGTGGTTGCCG
>JAKAXG010000089.1 GCA_021827225.1 Actinomycetes bacterium
GACACCCGCTCGAAGTTGTGGCAGTCGGGCGAGGCGGACTGGGCCATGGGCGAGGCTCTCGCCTACGGCACCCTCCTGCTCGAGGGCCACGACGTGCGCCTGAGCGGTCAGGACACCCGGCGCGGCACCTTTGGGCACCGCAACGCCGCCGTGGTGGACTACACCACCGGCCGCGACTACATCCCCCTGGGCGCGCTCGGCCCCGGCCGCTTCTTCATCTACGACTCGCTGCTCTCCGAGTACGCGGCGCTCGGCTTCGAGTACGGCTACTCGCAGGTCGCCCGGGACGCGTTCGTGGGATGGGAGGCCCAGTTCGGCGACTTCGTCAACGGGGCGCAGATCATCATCGACCAGTTCCTGGCCGCCGCCGAGATCAAGTGGGGCCAGACGTCGGGGCTGACGCTGCTCCTGCCCCACGGCTACGAGGGCCAGGGGGCCGAGCACTCCTCGGCCCGCATGGAGCGGTTCCTCGACCTCTGCGCCGAGGACAACATCCAGGTCGCCGACGTCACCACCGCCTCCCAGCTGTTCCATCTGCTGCGCCGCCAGGTGCTGCGCACCACCCGCAAGCCGCTGGTGCTGTTCACCCCCAAGCGCTACCTGCGGGGCCGGGAGGCCTACAGCCCGGTGTCGGAGTTCACCGCCGGGCATTTCCGGGAGGTGCTCGACGACCCGGCGTTCACGTCGGGGGACGGCGAGCGCGACGCTGTACGGCGGGTGATCCTCGCCACCGGCAAGGTGAGCCTCGACCTCATGAACGCCCGGGCCAAGGCCGGCCGGGGCGACGTGGCCGTGGTCCGGGTGGAGCAGCTCCACCCGTGGCCGGCGGAGCAGATCGTGTCGGTGGTGTCGAGCTTCGAGCGGGCCTCGGACATCGTGTGGGTGCAGGAGGAGCCGGCCAACATGGGCGCCGCCAACTTCGTGCGGGACCGCCTCGACGCCATGTTCGGGGCGGACTACAGGCTCTCCCGGGTCACCCGGGTGGCCTCGGGGTCGCCGGCCACCGGCAGCCACGCCATGCACGACCTGGAGCAGGAGGACCTGCTGGAGCGGGCCCTGGGTTGAGCGGCAGCCCCCCGGGGCCGCAGTCACCCGGGGCCGCAGCCGACCGGGGCCGGGGCTACACGGGGGTGGCCAGCCGGGTCAGGCCGGGCCGCCCCCGCAGGGCCACCTCCCGGCCCCGGGCCCAGCAGCCGGCCTCCTCCTCGCCGGCGGCCTCCACCGCCGCCCACGACGCCAGCACCCGCCCCGGGCTGCCCTTGGCCAGGTCGGTGAGCCGGGCCGCCTCGTTGACCGGGTCGCCGATGACGGTGTACTCGTAGCGGGCCGGGGCGCCGATGTTGCCGGCCACCACCGGGCCGGCCGAGATGCCCACGCCCACCGCGAAGCGGTCGGCGCTGGCGGCCAGGGCGGCCACCAGCTCCCGGCCGGCCGCCAGGGCGGACCCGGCCGGGTCGGCCAGCGCCGCCGGAGCGCCGAAGACCACCAGCGCCCCGTCGCCTTCGAACTTGTTGACCATGCCGCCGTGGCGGGCGGCCACGTCGACCACCGCCTGGAAGAACCCGTTCAGCAGGCTGACCACCTCGTCGGGCGGCAGGCGCCCGGCCAGGGCGGTGGAGCCGACGATGTCGACGAAGAACACCCCCACGTCGCAGATCTCCCCGCCCAGGCTGTCGGCCCGGGCCAGGGCGGTGCGGGCCACGTCCTCGCCGACGTGGTGCTCGAAGACCGAACGGATCCGCTCCCGGTCCCGCAGCCCGGCGGCCATCTGGTTGAAGCCGGCCTGCAGCTGGCCGATCTCGGTGCCGTCGTAGATCGGCACCGCCACGTCGAGGTCGCCGGCGCCGACGCGCATCATCGCCCGCCGCAGGCCCCGGATGGGATCGGCGTTGGCCCGGGCGGCGACCAGGGTGATGCGCAGCCCGAAGGTGAGCACCACCCCACCGAGGACCAGGTCGGTGACGGCCAGCCGGGTGGTGCTGATACCGGGGCGGGTCAGGGCGGCGGCGGCCACCAGCATGAGGCCGGTGACCGGCACCGCCGAGCTGAGCAGCCAGGCCAGGACCGCCCGGGCCCTCACCCCCGGCACCTGCAGGCGCCCGGGCGGGCCTCCCTCGAGGGCGCGCGCCGCCAGCGGCCGGATCACCGTCTCGCCCAGCAGGTAGGAGTCGGCGCTGGTGAGCAGGCCGCTGATGGCCATGGTGAGGCCGATCTGCACGGTGAGGGAGTCCCGGAGCAGGGAGTTGAACCCGGCGAAGAGGACGGCGGCGATCAGCCAGTAGGCGGCCTGGAAGGTGGCCAGGATGAGCGGTATGCGGATGACCGCCTTCTGCTCCGACTCCACCGGGGGCCGGCGGTTGCGCAGCCAGACGGTCTTCTCGGTGACGAAGCGCCGGCCCCATGTCAGCACCAGGGCGGTGAAGACCGCGGTGTAGGCCAGGCCGAGCAGGAGGTTGTCGATCGCCACCCGGGCCGGGTCGTGGGGGCTGGGGCCGGGCACCACGAAAGCAGCCAGGATGTACACGGCGGCCACCCCGACCAGGTTGGAGGTGACGATCAGCCCGAATAGCAGCACCTGCACCCGCAGGGTGGTGATGCGGGTGGGCTCGTCGGGCCGGCCGAGGATGCGCAGGCCGAACGGCTGCGGCTCGTACGCCGACGCCACGGTCCGCGAGGGGTCGTTCACTGCACGGGGAAGCCGACCACCGCCTGAAGCTCCGCCAGGGCCTTGTCCGGGTCCTCCACCTTGATGGTGCGCATGCCCATGGCCCGGGGCGGCTTGAGGTTGATCCCCAGATCGTCGAGGAACACCGCCTCGGCCGGCTCGATCCCCAGCTCCTCGCAGGCCATCTCGTAGAAGCGGGGGTCGGGCTTGCGGTAGCCCACCTTCGACGACTCGACGATGGCGTCGAAGTGGTCGAGCACGGCTTCGTGGCCGAGGGACATGGAGTCGTCGGTCGGCACGAAGTTGTTGGTGAGCAGCCCGGTCTTGAGCTTCTGGTGGCAGCGCTTGACGGCTTCCACCATGGCCGGGCGGAGCTCTCCGCGCAGCACGGCCATGACCGCCAGGGCGTCGATGGTGGCGCCCGCCGCCGCCGCCTCCGCCTCGAACAGGCCGGCGAACTCGTCCAGGGTCACCTCGGAACGCTCCAGGCGGGCCCAGGCGTTCGAGTCGGGGTTGGTGGCGTTGAGGCGGCGGATGAAGCCGGGGTCCAGACCGTTGTCGGTCTCGTACCGGGCGAAGGCCTCGAAGGGGCTGGTGGTCAGGACCCCTCCGAAGTCCCACAGCACCGCTCTCACGTCAGGACTAGGCATCGCAGGCACTTTAGGGCCTGCCGGGCCGCTGACGGGCTCCCCCGGAGCGGGGGTTCCACTGCTACAGGGCCGCGGGCTGCTTGACTCTACGTAGTCATGGCAAAGCGGCACGTCATAGTAGATGGATCCAATCTGGCCACCGAGGGCCGCAACATGCCCAGTCTGGGCCAGCTGGACCAGGCGGTTCGGGAGTTCATGGCCGAGAACCCCCACGACGACGTCACCGTCGTGGTCGACGCCTCCTTCGGGCACCGGATCGATCCGTCGGAGGTGGCGGCGTTCGAGGCGGCCGAGGAGGCGGGCGAGGTGATCTCCCCGCCGGCCGGCGCCATCGGCCGCGGTGACGCCTTCCTGCTGCGCATCGCCGAGAAGACCGGCGCCACCGTGCTGTCGAACGACTCGTTCCAGGAGTTCCACGCCGAGCACACCTGGCTGTTCGAGAAGGGCCGGCTGGTGGGCGGCAAGCCGGTCCCGGGGATCGGCTGGATCTTCATGGACCGCACGCCGGTGCGGGGGGCGAAGAGCCGGGAGGTCATCAAGGAGGCCAAGCGCCGCAAGCGGGCCAGCGTCGAGGAGGCGGCGGCGAACGCCAAGGGCCCGGCGGTGGAGAAGCCGGGCAAGGCCCGCCCGAAGGCCGTCGACCGGGCCATCGCCCGGGCGACGCAGGAGGTGGTGGAACCCAAGGACGGCGCCAAGGCCCGCCGCCGGCGCACCAGCGCCCCGCCTTCGGAGCCGGTGAACGAGCCGCTCGCCTTCATCACCTTCATCGCCGCCCACCCGCTCGGCAGCGAGGTGGTGGGGACGGTGGTCGAGTACTCGTCGCACGGGGCGTTCGTCGACGCCGACGGGGCCCGTTGCTACATCCCGCTGTCGGCCATGGGCGACCCGCCGCCCCGCAAGGCCCGGGAGGTGGTGACCAAGGGGGAGGAGGCCGGCTTCGTGGTGCAGGCCTTCGACCCGCAGCGGCGCGGTATCGAGCTGGCCCTCCCGGCGTTCGCCCGTCCGGCCGGCGGTCCGACCGCCGAGACGGTGGAGGCGGAGATCCACCGGGAGGAGGAGGTGGGCCGCGGGCCCCGCCGGGCCGGCCGCCGGCGGGCCGCAGATGCCGGGGCCGCCCCCGCCGAGGAGGCCCTGGCCCCGTCCGAGGAGGAGGTGCCGGTCAAGCGGGCCGGGCGGAGGGCGGCAGCGGCCGGGAAGGCCGCTCCGGAGGCAGAGGTGGCACCTCCGGTGGAGGGCGCCCGGCCCGAGGTGGGGGTCCCCGCCCGCCGGCGGCCCGCCAAGAAGGCCGCCGCCGCGCCCGTCGAGGCCCCGCCGGTGGAGGCGCCGCTTGTCGAGGCCGCTCCGGCGAGGAAGGCGCCGGCGAAGCGGGCCGCGGCCAAGAAGGCGGCTCCCCCGGAGGCGGCGCCGGCCGGGCCGGAAGCCGAGGCCGCGCCGGCCGGTAAGGCGCCGGCGAAGAAGGCCACCGCCAGGAAGGCGCCGGCGAGGAAGGCCGCCGCCGAGGTGGCACCGGTGGGCGCTCCGGCGGCGACCGGGAAGGCGCCGGCGGCCGGGAAGGCGGCAGCGGAGAAGCCGGCGGCAGCCGAGAAGGCGCCGGCGAGGAAGGCGGCGGTGAAGAAGGCCCCCGCCAAGAAGGCGGCGCCGGCCAAGGCAGCGCCGGCCAAGGCAGCGGCCGGGAAGGCTGCGCCCGGGAAGGCTGCGCCGGCCACGACGGCGGCCGGGAAGGCTGCGCCCGGGAAGGCTGCGCCGGCCACGACGGCGGCCGGCAAGGCGGCGGCGGCCGGCAAGGCGCCAGCCGGGAAGGCGCCGGCGAAGAAGGCGGCCGCCACGAAGGCGCCGGCGACCGGGGCCGCGCTCGGAACCGCCGCCGGAGAGCCCGCCGCTGGGGAGGCCCCGGCGAAGAAGGCGGTGGCCAAGAAGGCCGCCGCCGGCCGGTCGGCGGCGAAGCAGGCCGCTACTACCGCCGCCGCCCCGGAACGGGTCGCCGAGGACGGGGGGGCGGCCACCCCGGCGAAGAAGCGGGCGGCGGCCAGGAAGGCTCCGGCGGTGGCGCCCCCGTCCCCGCCGGCGGACGCCGACAACGGCGCCGGTCCCCATGCCGCCGCCCCACCGCAGGCCGGGGCCGGTCGCGGCCCCCGCCGCCGGAGGCCGGCCGGACCGGACGCCTAGCCGCAGGCGGGCCGCCGCCGTCTCGCGCCAGGCGGGTTCAGCAACGGCCTGCTCGGCCGGCCGGTTCCGTACCATTGACAGGTCATGCGCATCGCCACCTGGAACGTCAACTCGCTGAAGGCCCGCATGTCCCGGGTCGAGGAGTGGTTGGCCTACGCCCGTCCCGACGTCGTGTGCCTGCAGGAGACCAAGCTGAACGACGCCGCCTTCCCGCACATGGCCTTCTCCGCCCTCGGCTACGAGAGCGTCCACCACGGCGACGGCCAGTGGAACGGCGTGGCCATCCTGTCCCGGGTGGGCATCGACGACACGGTCTGCGGGTTCGCCGCCCCGCTCGAGCCGGACTCCGACACCCGCATCATCAGCGCCCGCTGCGGGGGGGTGCACGTGACCAGCGTGTACGTCCCCAACGGTCGCAGCCTCGATTCCGACCACTACGCCTACAAGCTGGCGTGGATGGCCAAGCTGCGCGACCACCTCGACGCCCTGGCCCGCCCTTCCGACGCGGTGGCGGTGTGCGGGGACTTCAACGTGGCCCCGGCCGACACCGACGTGTGGGACCCGGCCCGCTTCGTCGGCTCCACCCACGTCAGCCAGCCCGAGCGGCGGGCGCTGGAGGCGCTGGAGGACTGGGGGCTGGTCGACGCCTTCCGGCGGAGATATCCCGACGACCGCCTCTACAGCTACTGGGACTACCGGGCCGGGGACTTCCACGAGCACCGGGGGATGAGGATCGACCTGCTGCTGCTGAGCCGGCCGCTGGTGGACCGGATGCGCTGGGCCCTGGTGGACCGCAACGCCCGCAAGGGCAAGCAGCCGTCCGATCACGCCCCCGTGTTCGTGGACGTGGAGGACCGGCGATGACCGACCCGGTCGAGGAGGGGGAGGAGCTGTACGCGGAGATGGCGGCCGAGCTGGGCGAGGCGCTGGCCGCCGTCAAGGAGCCGGCGGCCGACCCGGCGGTCGCCGCCGCCCGGGCGGTGGGGGAGGAGTTGCGGCGGGTGATCGACCGGCTGACGGCGACCTCGGCGCCGCCGGAGGTGCTGGAGGAGGCGGTGGGCCGGCTGCAGGAGGTGGAGGCGCTGCTCCGCCCGTTCGACGCCGTCCGCCGCTACGAGGGCTCCTCTGAGGCGTCGGGGCTGTCGCACGACCGGGCGTTCTTCGACTGGTCGCCGCAGCTGGGCCTGGCCAACCCGCTGGCGCCGCCCATATACGCCTCGGTGGAGGACGGGATGATCGTGGGCCGGGCCCGCTTCGGGATCGCCTACGAGGGGCCGCCCGGCTGCGTCCACGGCGGCTACATCGCCGCCGCGTTCGACGAGGTGCTGGGCCTCACCCAGACCCTGTCGGGCCGGATGGGCATGACCGGCACCCTGACCGTGAGGTACCGCCGGCCCACCCCCCTCAACGCCGACCTGCGCTTCGAGGGCCGGGTGGAGTCGGTGCAGGGCCGGAAGGTGACCACCGCCGGCCGGCTGCTCTCAGCAGGGGAGCTCACCGCCGAGGCCACGGGACTGTTCATCACCATCAGCCCGGAGCACTTCCGCTCCCTGTCGGCCCAGCGGGAGAAGCGCGACCGCTGACCGCAGCGGCGGGGGCGGCTAGAGGTTGGCGCCGGTGAGGGTCGGGCGGGGGAGGGCCGACACGCTCAGGATGTCGTCGTTGGTGAGGATCCACGGCAGCGGCAGGGCCGCCGACCCCGAACCGACGAGCGGACGGGGCTTGCGGGGGTACGGGGCCCCCGAGCTGCCGCCCCGGCCCCGGTAGACGATGAGCCCGGTGACCGGGTCGGGAACGGCGTCGAGGGCGGCCTTGACCGCCGCCAGGTTGGTGTAGCCCTCCCAGGACTCCTCGCCGCTGAACGACACCTCGAACACGACGCCCCAGGTGTGCCGGTGCCACGACCAGTCGGAAGCTCCCGAGGTGATTGCGGCCTCAATGAGGACGTCGCGATACGCCTCGGCCCACACCGACGCAGAAGTGGCACCGTCGAATACCTCAATCGAGTACCACACGCTCACAAGGCCCTATCGTACTCCCTTTTGGGGCGCGCGATTACCGCTGATTGTGGTATCGCAGGAGGCCGTAGCCGGCACTCATGCCGATACCGCCCTTTCGGACAGTATGTCCAGTATGGGGGAGCCGTAGCGCTGGGCCTTGACCGGCCCGAACCCGGGGACGGAGAGCAGGGCGTCCATGGTGGCGGGCCGCAGGGAGGCGAGGGCCTCCACGGTGGAGTCGTGGAGCACCGCGTGGGGAGGGATCCCGCTGTGCCGGGCCGCCTCCAGGCGCCAGCTGCGGAGGGCGGCTTCCACCTCCCGGTCGGGCTCCGGCCACCGCGGCGGCAGCCGCCGGCCGAGGCCGCGCCCCTGCGGGGCGGAGCGGAGACCGGCCCGCTGCTCGGCCAGCGTGCGCCGCCAATCCCCCGGCGAGCCTGCGCTACCGGCGCCGCCGTCGGGGCGGCCGCCGGCGTCGATGGCCGCCTCGATGGCGTCCAGCCATCTCGACGGCGAGCGGGGCACCGGGCGGGCCCCGAATGAACGGGAGCGGGCCCACGACACCTCCAGCACGTCCACCGCCCGGGTCAGCGCCACGTAGAGCAGCTGCCGCTCCTCCGTCTCGGCCGCCCCGGACCCGGAGCGGCCCATCGGCACCAGGCCCTCCTCCACCCCGGCCACCCACACCCGGGGCCACTCCAGGCCCTTCGCCCGGTGGAAGCTGCTCAGGGTGACGGCGTCGGTGCCGCCGGCCGCCGCCGAGCGGTCCCGGTCGGCGGACGGCAGCCAGTCCAGCCACTCCGCCAGCGACGCCTCCGGCCTGAGCGCAGCGAAGCCCAGGCCGGCGTCGAGCAGGCCGCGCAGCGCTTCTGGGGCTGCGGTCCCGGTGGTGCGGAGCATCTCCTGCAGGTCGGCCAGCGCCCCCCGCAGCGGCTGGTGGCCGCGGCTGCGCCACTCCCGGGCCAGGTCCCGGACGGCCGGATCGTCGAGCAGGCCGGCCGACGCCGCCGACCACCACGGCACCCCGGCCGCGGTCAACGCCGACGACAGCACGGTCAGCTGGGCGTTGGTCCGGGTGAGCACCGCCATGGAGGACCACGCCGTGCCGTCCCGGTGGGCGGCCAGGGCCGCCGCCGCCACTCCCCGGGCCTCGGCCAGCTCGGACTCGTAGGCCCGCACGGTGGGCGCCGGCCCGGTGCGCCCGGCCGCCCGTAGCCGCTCCCCGGCCGGGCCCAGCACCGCCGCCGCCACCGTCACGATCTGCTCCGTGCAGCGGTGGTTGGCGTCGAGGTGCACGACCTCGGCGGACGGCCACCTGCGGGGGAAGCCGGTGAGGAGAGTGGGGTCGGCACCGTTCCAGCCGTAGATGGCCTGGTTGGGGTCGCCCACCACGCACAGGTCGGTGGAGGCTCCCAGCCAGGCCAGCAGCAGCCGGTGCTGGAGCGGGTTGAGGTCCTGGAACTCGTCGACGTAGACGTGGCGCCAGCGCCACCGCTGGGCGCCGGCGAACTCCGGGTCGCGCTCGAGGGCGTCGGCGCAGCGGGCCAATAGATCGTCGAAGTCGATGACCCCCCGCCGGCGCTTCTCGTGCTCGTAGCGGGCGTACACGCCAGCCACCGCCGCCGCCGTCACCCCTGGCGGGAGGAGCCGCCGCCGATCGCCGACGGCCTCCTCGAAATGCTCCGGGGCGATGGTGCGGGCCTTGGCCCACTCGATGACCGACGCCAGGTCGGCCAAGCCGACCCGCTCCAGCCCGGGGCGCTCGCTGACGATCGGGCCGAGGATCCGGCTCCTGCGGTCCAGCAGGGCGGGGGCGGCCTGCCTGCGGTCGGCCCACCACCGCTGCAGCTGGGCGGTGGCGTGGGAGTGGAAGGTGCCGGCGGCCACCCCCTCCCGCAGGCCCAGCCCGCCCAGGCGCTCCCGGAGCTCGCCGGCCGCCTTACGGGTGAAGGTGACGGCGAGGGTATGGGCGGCGTCGGCCCGTCCGGTGACGCAGCGGTAGGCGATGCGCCGGGTGAGCACCCGGGTCTTGCCGGCCCCTGCCGCGGCCACGATGCACAGGGGAGCGGCCTCGCTGGTGACCGCCGCCCGCTGGGCCGGGGTCAGCCCGACGAGCAGTTCGTCGGCGGCGGGTGCGGAGGTCACCCGATCGACGATACGAAGGGGGTGTGACCATCTGGTGGATGGTCGGTCCCCGCCGGCCGATCAGGGCCCCAGATGCTCGACGACCCGGTTGCGCGCCTGGCGGACGGTCCCCCCGAACCATCCTGCCGGCGCTGCAACCGGGCTGCTGTCGATGCGAAGGAGTGTGCCTGACCCGGAGGTGCAAGTCAAGAGTTCGGCGCGGGTTTCCGGCAACACCGCTGCCGCCGGGGCCGACCCCGTGTCCGGAGCCGTCCGGACAGTTACCTTTGAGTCGATGCCGAGGTCACGCCGCCGCCTGGCCGCCGGGGAGGAGGTCGTGCTCGACGTCCGTCCCCACTGGTCCTGTCTGGCGGCGCCGGTGGCGGCGCTGGCGGCGGTCATCGCCGGCGCGGTGACCGCCCTGGTGGAGGGAGTGGCGGCCTGGGTGGACTGGCCCATCCTGGCCGTGTTGGTGGTCTCGGCGTTGTGGCTGGCCGTCCGCTACCTGCGCTGGGCCACCACCCGGATGGTGCTCACCACCTCCCGGATCATCGAGCGGCGGGGTGTCCTCGCCCGGGTGAGCCGTGACATCCCCCTCTCCGCGGTTACAGATCG
>JAKAXG010000090.1 GCA_021827225.1 Actinomycetes bacterium
CCCTGGTCGCCGGCCGCGACCGACTCCATCAGGTACCGGAACCCTCCTCCCAGACTGACCCGCCGGATCGAGATCACCGCTGACGTTCCTCCCGGCCGCCCCGGCCGGGACGTCCACCCTCATGGGCGGTGGGGCGTCAGGTAGCCCGCCAGGGCTGCACCTTGGTGCCAGAGGTGTGGAACCAAGGGGGTTGGGTTGGTTGATGGGGGAGGGTGAGGGTTCTGAGGGTGTGGTCTGGGAGGTAGATGACGGTGAGATGGCCTGGTGGGTAAATGGAGGAGCGTTTGAAGGAAGCTGCTGATGAAGTGATGAGAGCGGTTGAGGCATGGAAGGGAAGTCAGGTTCGCGCTGAATATGAGCTCTGGGCGGCTGGGCAGGCCGTCCGGACGGCCGACGCCCGGCTGCGGGCCGCACTGAGGGGGATCCCGCTGGGTCGCTGGAGGGTCCTGGCCGCCGGCGGTACTTCACCCCGGGATCCGGGGTCGGCCCGCCAAGCTCACCTGGCGGCCAGGTCCAGAGGGGAGGTTCACGAAGCTCTGGCCGACCTCGAGCACGCACGGGCCCGCTGGGCCGAAGCTCGGGAACGCTGCCGGGCAGAGACGGCGGTTGCCGCCAGGCGGCTTCTCGCATGCGGGCGGCTCGCTCATCGGGCCAGCGGGCTGTCGCCTGATGAGCTCCGGAGCCTGGCCGAGGGGGTACGTGACGGCTGTTCGCCATTGGGGTGGAACCAGACCCCGAATGGAGGAAAAGGAATGGCTACACGGACCACCGTCAAGGATTACCAGCGGCTCATCGCCCGGTTGGACGCCGGCCACGGTCGGGCCCAGGCCCAACTCGCCGCCGCCCGCCAGAAGCGCTCAGAGGTGCTCGTCGAGCAGGACCGCCTCGTCCGGGAGGCGGAGGCGGCGGTGGACGAGGCGGTGGCGGCCATGGCCGTCGAGGTGGGAGCGGAGATGGCGGCCAGCCTGCTCGAGCGGGACGTGTCCGAGGTCCGCAGGCTGGCGAAGCGCCGGAGGCAGCCGTGATCGTCCCAGACGAGAGCAGGACGCCGGGCTGGGAGTGGGACATGGCCGGGGAGTGCCTGGCGGGGATGGACCGCCGCTGGAGCCATTCGCAACGAGCGCACGCCCAGTCACACCGGCTCGGGTCGCTGTTCAACGCTGCCGAGAGAGCGGAGGTCCTCGTCCTCGCAGCGCTGCTGCACGACATCGGTTACGGGACAGAGCTTGTCCGCACCGGTTTCCACGCCATCGACGGCGCCCTGTTCCTGCGCGATCACGCTGTGGACGAGCAGGTGGTATCCCTGGTGGCCCACCATTCCTGCGCCGGGGTAGAAGCTGACATCCGCGGTCTGTCCGCCGAGATGTCCCGCTTCCCGGTCCACCCTGACCCGCTGCTGGTCGATGCCATGATCTGGTGCGACATGACCAGCGGGCCAACTGGCGAGGAGGTCGGCATCGACTGGCGGCTGGAGGACATCCGCCGGCGGTATACACCCGGCAGCATCGTCGCCCGGACGGTTGAGGTCACCGAGCCGCTACTTCGGGCCGGATGGAGCCGGGTGGAGGACTACCTGGCTCGCCCACTTTGACCAAGCCGGCGAACCTGCAGAAAGTCCAGAGTCCCCGTGCCGGTGGTCCGCCCTCAGCCAGCGGGGCCGGGACGACCGCCGCCGGGCGCACCCGAGAGAGGGATCCGGTCCCTCTCCGTCCAGCGGTAGGTGCGGTTCTCCCGCCGCACTTCGAGAAGGGACACCGCCGTGACCGGAACGTTGATCGGCTCCCAATCGGAGCGCAACCGTTCCAGCCGGGAGATGAAATCGCCGGCGGGAGGGTCGCTGTGGCAGTAGGTGACGCTGATGTGGGGCTTGAACCCGGCTGACGGCTCGGCCAGGTCCCGCGGCCCGAGAACCTCCCGGACGGCCTCCTGGACGCGGCTCCGCATCTCGACGACCGGCTCCCAGGGGGCGGTCCGCAGGAACGTTCCGCCCCGGTGCCCGCCGATAGGCCCGACCCTCAGCTCGAATGGCGCCAGCTCGCTGCAGGACCCTTGGGCACGTCGGGCTATCTCGGTCATCTGCTCCTGGGTCAGCTCGTCGACGTACGCGATGCCCTGCACCGTCATGTGCAGGCCGTCCTCCGGTATCGAGTCGAGGTAGTCCAGGTCCGCAAGCTGAGCCTGGTAGGTCTTCACGTAGTCGACGAGGGCGGGGGAGTCGAAGACGATGTACCAGGTGAGGTAGCGCCGCTCGGGCGGCCAGTCGGGACGGTCCCAGTGGTCGGCCAGTCGGTCGACCTGGCGGAAGCGGGCCCAGTCCTCGACGTCGACGCGTTCTTCCATGGTGCCGTTGACGAACATGAGTGCCTACTCCGATCAGCGGGTTGACGTCCGGTTCAAAGGCTGCCACGACCGTAGCGACTCCGTCACGGCTGCGATATGGGGGACATCTTGACGCCGGCGTGCGACGGAGAGCACCTTGGCTGCACGTCGGCGCACGACTTCTGAGTCCAGGCCCGCCCCGACTTCCATGGCTGACTCGAGCGCCCGTTGCGCCACCTCGGGATCACCGTCAGGAGCGAGGTGGGCCACGGCGAGGTCCATGAGGGTCAGGGTCTCGCTGGCCGGCGCGTCCCGCTCCTCGAACACCTCCACCGCCTGCCTGGTGTACTGCTCGACCTGATCGTGAGCACCGAGAGGCAGGTAGGCGCTGGCGGCGTTGCCGAGGACCCGGGCCGACCCGAGCGGGCCGAACGACAGGAACTCGCCTACCGGATCCGACTCGCTGAAGCGGTCGCGCTGCTCGAGTGCGTAGGCGACCGCCCGGTCGACGCCCGCCCGGTCGCCCAGAGTCCCGAGAGCTCTCGCTTCACCGCTGATCGCCAGACGGATGCTCTGAGGACCGCCGGCCGCCCAGCGCTGGCCGTCACGGGCTAGATCCAGTGCCTCCTGGTATCGGCCGCTGTAGTAGGCGACGAAGCTCTGGACGCCCCGGACCCAGGCGGCCAGGTCGTTGTGCCCGGCCTCCCTGGCCAGGTCGAACGCCTCGGAGCAGTAGGCGGCTGACACCGACGGGTGTCCCCGGTCGAACGACAGGTAGCCCAGAAGCGCGGAGAGCTTGCCGGCGAGCACGTACAGCTCCACCCGCCGGCTGAGAGGCTGCCGCCCGCTAAGGAGTTCCTCGACCCAGCGGCGCTGGCCGAGCACGACCGGGTACACCCGCACGGCGTCGGAGTGCTCGTAGGCCCCTCCGACCTCGGCGATCAGGGCATCGACACTCTCGAGGGTGGCAGCACCCAGGTTGGACTCCCCGAGCCGCTGGCACCGCCGGGCCACTTCCTCCACCTCGAGAAGGGGGTCGGGCATGTCCGCCGTGGTGGAGCTGACGAACGTTCCGTCGGTGACCGGTGAGAGAAGCTGTCTGATCGGGCGGCCGAACTCGGCCTCCAGCACCAGCCGAGCGGTGGGATGAGGTTCCGTTGCGATGTCACCGGCCAGCCACCGGTCGAGTTGACGGACCGACAGAGCGAAGTCCTTGATCCCGAGCGCCCTGGCTCGCCGGTGCAGCTTCTCTACGGTCTGCTCGCGCGTGAGGTGACGCTCGCGCATGAGAGCCTGCAAGAGCAGCACAGGCCTCGCACCGACGGCCGTGGTGTTCGCCACCGAGGACCACAGTAACCCCGCGCCGCCCAGCCGGAGGAGGACCCTCAGCCGTGAGCGGCTCATCGAACCCCGCCGGCGAGATGTCAACCAGATGACAGGGCCGCGTCATGGTGACGTCGGCGCCGCCGGCCGGACGGTGCCCATATGGCATCGACCCCCGTCTCGTACCGGCCGGACATCCTCGGTGAGCAGCTGCGCGACATCCTGTCCCTCCCGCTGCCCGTCCTGCCCAGCGGATCGGTCTGGGAGGTGGCCGTGGAGCTGCGCGCCATGCAAACCAGGCGTGCCGTGACCGTCTGGCTGCATCCCGGATGGGAAGCCATCGTCGGCTGGATCCTCCGTCGTACCCCGGACTGCGACCCGACCGTCGCCGCCGTGCACGCCGTCCGCAACGCCGACCGGGTCCGATCCGATCCCGACTACGCCCGCTGCCTCGCCGGCTACATGCAACACGTCGCCCGCCGCCTACCCATCGAGGAGCGGCGGGCCGCCCACCGGACTGTGGACCTCACCTGGGAGCCGGCAGACGAGCCGGTCGGCTTCGATCGGCCGACGGCATCACTGGCCGGAGAGGTGGAACAACTCCTGGCGGCTGCGGGGATCCGAATTGGAGCCTCCGTGCGGGAACTGATCGAGCCTGCGGTCGACGTGGCCGTCGACTGGTGGGATTCCCTGGCGACCCGCACCGGTCTGGTCGGTGACGACCTCCTGGAGGCCGCCCGACGCTCGGATGGGATCACGGCCAGCCAACGGCTCGCCAGCCACTTCGAAGGACCGGCGGCACGGTCTCTGGTCGCCCTGCTGACCGGCGGGGACCAGAAGGGACGCCAGGCCCGACGGGCGTCGGGGAGCGAAGCCGGCCTGCTCTACTGGGCGCTACTGGCCCGCCACGCCTGCGACCGGGGGGACCCTCTCCCCGATCCGCCGGTGGCGGTGCGCCGGGCATGGGCGACCCATCTCGAGCTCATAGAAGACGTGACCAGCCACGGTGCGGCGGCCGTGAACGTGGGAGCCGGGCCGACGGTTGCAGCCTAAGTGACCCGTGATCCTGCTGATCAGACGGCATCCACCACTGCACCGATTGCAACTGGATACGTTCGGTGATCGTGGCGAACGCGGATCTGCTTCGCCCCGCTGAACTCGTCGAGGCGCCTCCGGACGGATGAGCGCACGGCGGGGGTGGGGGACCTGGGCGGGGCTACATGACGGCCGAACGGCCATAGGGGCATGAGCACTCCAACCCTCGGCCGCTGGGTCGCCCGGGCGGCCTGCCGGGCAAGTGAGACCCGCCTGTTCTTCCCCGAACCCGGCGAGACACAGACGGCGGATTCCGTCAGGAGCATCTGCGGGAACTGCCTGGTGATACGACCCTGCAGACGCTGGGCGCTGGCTCACCCCGAAGAGCGGGGGATCTGGGGCGGTCTCACCGAAGCGGAGCGGCACAGTGTGCGCCGCCGGCGGCGGGGCGAGCGGGTATGAGCAGGACCGCTGCGGGGCAACCGGCCACCAAACTGCTGATCGGCGTCGCCGCCCTGGCCGCAGCGGGGACGGTCGGCTTCGTGCCACTCATCGGCGGCGGGATCACCGGTGACCAGGGCGCCGCAGCCGGGGCATCGCTTTCCAGCGTGATCCTCCAGGCCGGGCAGGCCTGCGTCGTGGATGGGCCGGTGGCCGGCCTCGATCCGGCCCAGGCCTCCAACGCAGGCCAGGTGGTGTCGGCAGCGTTCGCCGCCGGCGGCGAGGACCAACAGGTCGCCCGCATCGCCTTGATGGTCGCCTGGACCGAGTCGAGACTGCGCGACCTGGGGCCGATGTCCGGCAACGACGGTTCTCTCGGCCTGTTCCAGCAGAGAGGCTGGGGGACCCCGTCCCAGGAGATGAACCCCGCCGTCGCCACGGGCCTGTTCGTGAAACGCCTCCTGGCTGTACCCCGGTGGCGCCAACTGAATCCGTGGGTGGCCGCCGAGGACGTGCAGATCTCCGCTTTCTCCCACGGGAGCAACTACCGGGCCAACTGGCCGCTCGCCGGCCAGCTCCTCGCCCAGGTTCTGAACGATGGCAACCAGCCGGGCTCCTGCGGGCAGGGGGTCCCCGAGGGGGTCACCGGCCCGCCCTCGGCCCACGGCCTCCCCGCTGCCTACAGCATTCCAGCAGGTACGGGACCCGCTCACAGCCAGGTAGTGCAGTGGGCTCTCGCCCAACTGGGCCGCCCCTACGTGTGGGGAGCGGCCGGACCTGCCGCCTTCGACTGCTCCGGGCTCACCATGACGGCGTGGGCCGCGGTCGGCGTCCACCTCCTCCACTACACCGTCGACCAGCAGTCCGAGGGCGTCGAGGTGACACCCTCCACGCTGATGGCAGGTGACCTGGTCCTGGTCCCGGGATCGGACTCTCCCGGGCCCGGCCGGGCCGGCCATGTCGGCATCTACCTGGGCGGCGGCTTGGTCGAAAGCGCCGTGGACCCTGCGGTCGGGGTCGTGGTGCAGACATGGCAAACCTTCACGAGCGGCGGGCTCATCGCTCTGCGGGACCCGGATCCCAGCGATGGGTGAACGCCGCTCACCCCGGATCGCCAACAGGCGACGGCGACCAACCGGTCGTCGAGGTCACCCCAACCGAAAGGAAACGAACAGCCATGATCAGCCTCCTCGCCGGCGTCAACGTCACCCCCAACAGCAAAGGTCTTCCCGGCATCAGCGAACTGCAGAACATCGTCGGTGCTCTGCTCACCATCGGCCTGATCGCTGCACTGGCCGGCCTGGCCATATCCGCAAGCGTGTGGGCGGTCGGAAACCACTCCGCCAATCCGGTGCTCGCCGGGCGGGGCAAGTCGGGAGTGCTGGTCAGCTTCGTCGCCGCGGCACTGATCGGCGGAGCCGTCGCCCTGATCAACTTCTTCGCCGGCGCCGGCGCAACCCTGTGAGCCCTGAGAGGAGGGCATCATGACAATCACCCGCAGGAATCTCATCGCCGCCGCATCAGCCACGGCCATCGTGGTCCTGATCATCGTCGGAGTCCTCGCCTCGGGCTCCCGGTCATCGAACCAGAGGACGCGGCGGGCTCTCGGCACTCCGTCGACCACGACCGCCGCTCGTCCCACCGGTTCGGGGGGCTGGCGGCCGGTGCCTCCGGTCACTGACGTCCCGGCGCAAACCGCCGTGCAGCAGGAGTACGACAGCGCTCTGGCCTCCGGAATCGGGTCCTCGCCGAGCCTGGTCACCGCTCGGACCGCCCAGACGCCGGCGCCGGGCTTCTCGACCGGCTGGCCCGCTCTGGCCGTGGCCAGCACTCCGCAGCAGTGGACTAACGAATTCACGAAGCAGCTTTTGACCATCAACTTCGCCCACCAGTCCAGGACCGGCCTCGCAAGGTGGCTTACAGCCGAGGAAGCCCCCGAACTGCTGCCCGGGGTTCCGGCCTCGGTGGCCGACAAGGTGCTGTACCTGTCGCTGTTCGACACCGCCTCCTTCGGAGGAGGAACCGGCCCCGTACCGTCCGCAGCGGCGTGGGCGGCAGACGCATCCGCTGGTACCACCTGGGCCGTGTCGGACCTGACCGTGCAGCCCGACCCGAGGTTCTCCCAGATGGTGGCTGCCGGATGGGAGCCGGTGGACCAGCGCTTCGCCGTGGAGGACGTCTCCGGGCTCCTCGACGTCTCCCAGGGTGGGTCCCGGTCGGCCAGGAGGTTCTCCATGGTCGTCTACGTCGGATCAGCCCACTGGCACCCCGGGTACGGGACGGTGCTCGTCGACGACTGGAAGGAGAGCTGAGCCTTGGCCTGCTCGGTAACCAACCCGCTCGGCTGCGTGTCCAGCGCCGCCAAATCAGTCGCCGGTGACGCCTTCTCGTCGATCGCCCACGACTTCGCCAAGGCGGCCGACTCCACCATCAACTGGCTGTGGTCCCAGCTGTCCACCGCCACGGCGGTCCATCTCGGGGGGAGAGCCTTCGACCTGGACATTGGGATCCTCGCCGCCATCAGCGGCGTCGTGGCCGTGGGACTGTTCGTGATCCAGCTCACCGCCTCGGTGCTCAGACGCGACCCGGGTGGCCTGGGCCGGGCCGTCAAGGGTCTAGTGGTGGCCTTCATCGCCGGGGGAGCCGCGGTGGCCGTCACCAACCTGCTGCTCGGCGCTGTCGACTCCCTCTCGGCCGGTGTGGTCCGGGTGGCGATGGGGACAACCCTCGACCAGATGGGACACCGGCTCCTGACCGCCGGAGCCATCCTGAACGTCGGCAACCCGGCCGGCATGTTCCTCCTGGCCCTAGTGGCCATCGCCGCGAGCGTCATCGTCTGGGTCGCGCTGCTGGTCCGCAAGGCGCTCATCGTGGTGTCCGCCGTCTTCGCGCCTCTAGCCTTCGCCGGAAGCCTGGCCGACATAACTGTGGCGTGGACCCGCCGCTGGATCGAGGTGATGGCCGCCCTCATCTTCTCCAAGCTGGTCCTGGTGATGATCTTCATCATCGGGTGGGGCATCCTCGAGGGAGCCGGCCAGGCCGGGACCGGAGGTGCCCAGACCGTCACCCAGACCGCGACCGGCCTGCTGATCCTCACTCTCGCCGGGTTCTCTCCCTGGATGGCCCTCAAACTGGTCCACTTCGGCGAGGACCAGTTCCAGCGCCTGCACGTCCTCGCCGGACACGCCACCGGAGGAGCACGCGCCGCGGCCGCCGCTCCCCAGAAGGCCGCCGCATGGACGGCCCGGGCATCCAGCCTCGGAGCAGGGTCCGCCTCCCGCGCCAGCGCCGGAGCTGCGGTGCCGACGGCGGTCAGCCGGCCGGCTGGCACAGGCAGCAGCCCTTCCTCCGGCGTCGGGGCCCCCTTCGGTTCTGCACCGCCGGGTAGCGCAGCTTCAGAGGGGACAAAGGGCGGGCCGGCGACCAACGGACCGATCCCCGCCCACCCGACCGCCAATGCCAACGGCAATCAGGACCGGTCCCCTCGGCCGGCCACTCAACCGCAGCCCACCCGATAGCGAACAGGAGACGCCAACCACCATGACCGTCACCGACGTCCAGGTCCGCTTCGGACGACGCTCCAACCGGGGGCTGATACTCGGGTTCTCGGCCCCCAGGGTGATCGTCCTCGGGACGGCCGTCAGCCTGGCCGTGGCCGGGTTGATCGTCGACAACGGGACCGGCCTGGTCCTCTCCGCCGTCCTCTGGGCCCCCTTGGCGGCGACCGCGTTCATCAGGATCGGGGGGCGGCCGGCGATCGAATGGGCCGGAACCGCCCTGGGGTACGGCACCCGCAAGACGGCCGGCCAGGACCAGTACCGGGCCAACCACCCGCTGCGACCCCGACCCGCCGGGACACTCGCCCTGCCCGGCGACGCAGCCGCCCTCCGTCTGCATCTCGACGAGGCCTCCGGGGCGGCCATGATCCACGACCCCCACCGCCAGACGCTCACCGCCGTGGCGGCCGTGTCCCATCCGGCGTTCGTCCTGCTCGACACGGAGGACCGCAGCAGCCGGGTCGGCCGCTGGGGCCGGGTGTACGCCTCCCTGGCCCAGACCGGGACCTGCGCCGCTATCCAGGTGCTGGAAGCCGCGGTCCCCGACCCCGCCACCGGCCAGACGGAGTGGTACCAGGCGCGGGGGACCCACGACGGGGGCTGGGCCGACCAGCAATACCGGTCGCTGCTCGACCAGGTCCGCCTGGCGGCCGGCACCCACCGCACCACGGTCTCCCTTTCCCTCGACATGCGGGCGGCGGCCCGGGCGATCAAGGCGGCCGGGCGAGGAGTGACCGGCGCCGCCGAGGTGCTGCGCGGAGACATGGCCAGCCTCACCGACTCGCTGCGCCAGGCGGGACTGGGAGTAGGGGGTTGGATGAGCGAAGCGGAGCTGGCCGCGGTGATCCGCAGCGCGTATGACCCGGCGTCCGCCCTCGATTCTCGCTGCGACCCCGGAGCCAACCTCTCCCACGCCGGGCCCATGGCCATGAGCGAGCACTGGGACCGGCTCCGCCACGACTCCGGCTGGTCCACCGTGCTGTGGATCTCGGAATGGCCCCGCATCGACGTGGCGGCGGACTTCCTGCACTCGATCGTGTTCGCCCCTGGCGTGCGGCGGACTCTGTCCATCATCGCCCGGCCGCTGGCCACCGACGTGGCGCTACGGCAGATCCGCAAGGAGAAGACCGGAGCGGTCGCCGACATGCACCACAAGCAGAAGGTCGGCCAGATCACCGACCTGTCAGACACCCAGGAGTACGACGACCTGCTGGAACGGGAACGGTCCGTCGTGGCCGGCCACACCGACGTGGAGTTCGCCGGGCTGATTACCGTCACCGCAGCGGACCCCGAGGCCCTGGAGGCCGCCCGGGCCCAGATCACCCGTGCCGCCGCCCAGGCCGCCTGCGAAGTGCGACCCCTCTACGGGCACCAGGCCCAGGGCTTCGTCTGCTCCGCCCTCCCCTTGGCACGGAGCTGCTTCTGACCATGATCTTCGCCCGCAAACCCAAGCCCGAACCGATCCGGTGGGGCGTCCCGTCATCGCCGCCGTGCCCCGATGAGCCCACACCGGCCCCGTCACCGGC
>JAKAXG010000091.1 GCA_021827225.1 Actinomycetes bacterium
TGGTCCGCTACAGAGCGAAGCTGACCGCACTTCGCACTTCGGCCAAGGCCCAGGTCCACGCGGTGATGGCCAAGGTGTGGATCTTGCCCGTCTTTCCGGACATGTTCAGTGTGCAGGGGCACAAGGCCCTCGATGAGATGGACTTCCCCGGACCTTACGGGTTGCGGGTCGAGTCGCTGCGGGATCTGCTGGAGATCTACGACCGGGAACTGGCTCTGGTCGAGAGGGAGTTGCACAAGGAGCTGAAGGACCACGCCGGCTATCGGGCCATCCAGACCTTGCACGGGGTCGGGCCGATCACCGCGGCGATCTTGGTGGCCGAGATCGGAGACATCAGTCGCTTTCCCTCCGCCCGCCACCTCTGCTCGTGGGCCGGGATGACCCCGAGCCTGCACGAGTCCGATACCAAGTCCCGCCGCGGTCACATCACCAAACAGGGATCGATGATCGTCAGATGGGCGGTCGTCGAGGCGGTCGCCCGCTACCACGGCGGAGACGCCATCGCACCGACGTTCCGTCGCATCGCCGAGCGACGCGGGCAGATGATCGCCCGGGTCGCGGCGGCAAGAAAACTGCTCACCCTGGTCTTCTACGGGCTGCGAGACGGCGAGATCCGCTGCCTGTATCGGGAGGCCGCTTGAGCAAGCTCGGACACAGCCAAGACGCGAGCTCGACTATCGCCGTGGCCCCCACCGAGGTGGCGAGGCCGTCTAGCTGAATGAGCCCGTCTGGCTGTGGCCGGAACACACCATGCGAACCAGCGCGAAGAAATGGCCGGTCGCCGAGCACCTCGGTCGCCCAGCTCAGCATGAGCGCAATGGTGAAGGTCCGCTGTGTCCACCCCACAGGAGGCAGCCAAGGACCGCCACGGCGGTCCTGACCCCGATTGTGGCTGGCGACAACTGAACCGCGGGGGCCCTCAAGGCTTCCCCTACGGGCGGCCCCCACGTGGCCGGCCTTGACCGCCCCCTTCCACAGCTGAACGATTCCGCGGGATCGTCCGGCGTGGCTCACGCGCGCTCCGACACCGACAATCTTCCCCTGCAGCCCCCCAAAATCGACTTCGACTCCGTCGAAGACCCTTTACACGAGGCGCTTCTTCAGATACGGCGATTTGTGGGTGGCGCTGCTTGTGCTGGCCGGCTCCATGGGATTCGAGCTCTACTCGCTGGTGACGGCGGTCCACCAGTCGAAGCGGGACCGGAACAGTCGCAGCTGGTGGACCTACATCCGCGACTCGCGGACGCCGGAGTTGCCCGTCGTGCTGCTCGAGGACACCGGCGCTCTGTGTGGGCTGCTGATCGCCATGAGCGGAATCGTCCTGGCCCACTTCACCGGCAACGCCCGGTGGGACGCCGCCGGCAGTTTGGCCATCGGGACACTGCTGATCGTCATCGCCGGGATTCTGGCCGTGGAGCTGAAGAGCCTGCTGATAGGCGAGTCGGCGGGATCCGAGAAGCGGCAGGCAATCCTCGATGCGATGACGGGCTCACCTTCGGTTGTGCGACTGATCCATCTTCGGACCGAGCACATCGGCCCAGAAGAGCTACTCGTCGGGGCGAAGCTGCAGTTCGACGTATCCCTCTCGATCGATCAACTGGCTGGCGTTATCGACGAGGTGGAACGGCGGGTCCGAGCCGCCGTCCCCGAAGCCCGGCTGATATACATCGAGCCGGACATCGCTCGCGAAGCTCCTACGCCCTGAGGCGAGCTTCTGGACCCCAGTATCCCTGGGCTCCTTTCATCCCCGTCTTCTCGAGACGAATCGGGACCGACAAGGTTCGGGATGCTGTGGGGCCCTGCCAGACGCAAGATGACGCAGTACGCCGGCTCTGGGGCGGCGCCCCCCGATGACGGTTGTACCGGTCGGCTGGAAGCAGGCTCGAGGAGGGTGTGGTCTCTTCGGCTCTTCCGAGATGGACGTCATTGCGCCGGCCCGTGCCATCCTCGGGTCAGCGCGGTTTGGTTCCCACTGAGCAACGCGCCAGGCCCGGAACCCGTACCTGGCCGTCGGTCTCGAAGGCGCTTGCTGTCGCGATGACCTTCTCCCGTATCCGAGCCCGCGCCGGCTCGTCGATCTGCTGAAGCGCCGCAGCCACGAGGGAGACGTGCTCGCTCATCACCTCCCAATAGAGCTCTGCCGTCGGCGTCACGAGAGCGACGTCGACATCCCACTCGGCGATCTCTCCCAACCCCGCTCCCTCATACAGCGCACTGACATGTCCCATGGCAGCGCAGCGATACATACTCGGCCCGTCCGGGTCAGGTGGCGCCATCACCACCTCGGTGGCGATGACCTGCATGGGGATCGTGGTCCACGGATTCTGCTCAGGCCTTACCCAGACCGACGCGCCAACCACGGACTCCTCGTTTTCGGTGCCGATCCCATGGCCGCCGCCCACCTCGTCGTCGCCGTCGAAGAAACCGCCGAAGCGGAGCTCGCCGCCCGGGCCATCGGCGGAGCGGTCGACTTCCCCGAGGGCGCCCTCGAAGCGGTCCGGGCGTCGATGGCCCGGGCACGCGGATGAGCCCGCCCAGCGGCCCCGAGCGTGCCGAGGCCATCCGGGACCGCTACCGGAAGGCCTTCGGCACTGTGCCACCCGGCATCGACCAGCGAATCGCGCTGGCCCAGGCCACCGGGCGTCTCGACGCCGTCGAGACAATCGAGGAACTGCGCCGGGTTCTTCTCGCCGAGAACCCTCTCGACCCCAGAACCCAGCAACTCGTGCACTTCGCGCAGCTCGTCGCCTTGGGCCGAGAAGACCCGGCCCGCCTTCACGCCCGAGGAGCCCTTCACGCCGGGGCCAGCATCACCGACCTGCTTGGCGTCGCCGAGACGTCCCTCGTCACCGCCGGCATGCCCGCCTACGCCCTCGCCGTCGCTATCATCGCCGGTCTCAACGCCGAGTGAGCGGCCACCCTTGGTCCCGAAGAGTTGCGGAGCCTGGACGCTCAGAGCCTGTATCGCCGGGGGGCTGTGCGGGCTGGCGGTCCGTCCGCCCGCCCGGTCTTCAGCCTCGGCCCGTCGCCGCCGCGTACATGGTCTCCAGCTCGTGGCGGATATCGGGGCCGCACGGCTGGAAGACCACTTCGGTGACCCCCCGCTCTGCGAGCTCGTCGATGCGGACCTTCACCTCGTCGGCCGTCCCGGTGACCGTGGTGGAGGGCAGGAGCGTGCCGCCGGTGACCGCCCAGGCTGCTTCGTCGGCCTCGTTGAGGTGGATGCAGTGTCCGGTGTGCACGGCGATGTGCCGCTCGTCCGGGTTGCGCTTGTCGATCACCTGCAGCCACTCGTTGCCGCCCGGGATGTCGGCGACGGCCTCCCGTCCGTAGAGCTCGTAGGTGGCGTGATATGCCAGGGCGCCTCCGGGTCCGGCGGCGGCCCGCACCCGGTCGGAGCCGGGATCTTCGCCGGCTCCGAGGACGGTGCCCCAGAACAGGTAGGCCACCCAGTCGAAAGTGTCCGGCTCGAGACCCTCGATGGTGGTGGTGGCGAACAGGCCGTCGTAGCGGCTGGCCACCTCCCGGCCCTTCGGCCCGAGAGCCCCGACCAGCACCGGTACCTGGACCGGTCGCGCCGGTGCGCTGCCGTCGGGGTGCAGCATCTGCATCCGGGCGCCCTCCCACTCCACGACGTCGCCGCGCAGCAGGCCGCGGAAAGCCGCGATGTAGGCGGCCATGAACGACCACGGGATGGCCCTGTAGCCCATGGCCCGCCGCCCTGTGAATCCGGTTCCGAAGGCGACCGCTACCCGGCCCGGGGCCAGTCCGGCCAGCGTGGCGGTGGCCGCGGCATTGGTCATCGGGTGGCGCAGCGTGGGGATGAGGACCCCCGGCCCCAGCCCGATCCTCGAGGTGCGCTGCGCGGCCATCGTCAACGTCATCCAGACGTCGGGGCTCTGCTGGGGAGTGTCGTAGAGCCATGCCCGTTCGTAGCCGACGTCCTCCGCGACCCGGATGTCCTCGGGCGAAGACATCGTGGTGGGGAAGGCGCAAGAGACCCTCATCGTCGACCTCCTGGTCGCGTCGGCCTGGCGGACCGGACGTTACTACCGTCGCTGCAGGAAGGGAGCCGTCCGCCGGGGGGCGTCAACTCATGACGATGCCGGCGTAGTCCCGCTCGGCCACGTCGGTGATCCTGGCCCGGTACTTGGGCGTGCCGCCGTTGTAGACGAGGTAGCGGATGGTGCCCTTCTCGTGGCCTTCGACGTTGGAGTTGTAGCCGGTGAACCACCCCTGTGCCTTACGCATCAGCATGACGGCGTACATCCTCTTCACCTCCTCGGTCCACTCCGACTCCGCTTCGGGGGTGGCCTCCTCCCGGGTGTAGCCGTGCTTCCACATGTGCTGCATGAGGTCGGTGACCCAGTCCACCCCGAGCTCGATCCCCCGGGGAAAGTTGGTCGAGGCCGACGCACCCTGCGGACCGGTCGGCATGAACATGTTCGGGAACCCACTTGTCTGCATCCCGAGGTAGGTGGACGGCCCGTCCTTCCACTTGTCGCGCAGCTTGCGGCCGGCCACCCCCTGGATGTCGATTCGGTCGTACGCCCCGGTTACGGCGTCGAAACCGGTGGCGTAGATGATGATGTCGAACTGGTATTCCCGCTCGGTGGTGCGTATCCCCTTGGGCGTGATGCGCTCGATCGGGGTCTCCCTGAGGTCGACCAGGTGCACGTTGTCCCGGTTGTAGGCCTCGTAGTACCTCGTCTCGAGCGGTACCCGCTGGACCCCGAATCCGTGATCCTTGGGGATCAGCTTCTCGGCCACGACGGGATCGTGCACCCGCGACCGAATCTTGTCGGCGATGAACTCGGAGAACTCGGCGTTGGCCTCCTCGTCCATGAAGATGTCCCGGAAGTTGGCCAGCCAGATCCCGAATCCCGGCTCCCCGTAGAGCTTCTCCCACTTCGCCAAGCGCTCCTCGCGGGGAACCTCGAAGAACGGTCTGCGATCCGGCTCGTGGAGGAAGCCGCCCGGCGTCCGGGCGCAAACGGCGAAGATCTCGTCGTAGCGGGCCTTGATGTCCGCCATCTCCTCGGGTGTGATCTCGGCGTTGTGCAGCGGGGCACACCAGTTCGGACGCCGCTGGAACACGGTGAGGTCGCCCACCTTGTCGGCGATCTCCCCGATGACCTGGACCCCGGTGGCGCCCGTGCCGATCACCGCGACCCGCTTCCCGCTCAGCTCGACACCCTCCTCCGGCCAGTTGTAGGTGTGGAAGGACTGGCCCTCGAAGCTGTCCAGCCCCTCGTAGCGGGGGAGCGTGGGCGCCGACAGCAGCCCCACGGCCAGAACGAGGAAACGACAGGTGAGCTCCCGGCCGTCGCTCAGGTGCAGGGTCCAGACCGAGGCGTCCTCGTCGAAAACCGCCGATTCCAGCGTGAGGTCGAACTGCATGTACTGGCGGAGGTCGAACTTGTCCACCACGTATCGCAGGTACCGGAGGTTCTCCGGCTGCCCCGAGAACCGCTCCTTCCAGTCCCACTCCTGCAGCAGCTCCTTGGAGAACGAGTAGCCGTAGGAGATGCTCTCGGAGTCGAAGCGGGCTCCCGGATAGCGGTTCCAGTACCAGGTGCCCCCGACGTCCGACCCGGCTTCGATCAGCGTGGTGCTCACCCCCAGCTCCACCAGCCTGTAGAGCTGGTAGACGCCGCACACGCCGGCGCCGACGACTATCGCCTCGAACTGCGGCTCCGGGCCCACATTGCCGTCGGCCATATGACACTCCCCTCTGGCAACTCTCGTGGCACCGGCGCTACCGAACCACGCCTGAATTCAACTCGCCGCCCCGCTCCGGGGCAACCGGGCGCCTGGACGTCGCCGCGGTCACCGCCATCCGCCGTCGAGGGCCCGCTCGGCGTCACGCCGTCCCATGTCGACGAGCACGCTGTGGAACCGGCCGTCGAAGAACAAGAAGCTGAACAGCTCGGCGTGGTCGCCTCTGAGCCCGCCCAGCAGTGTGGCCAGCGTGCCGAGGTCGGAGAGCCGGCCGGCCGGCCCCCGGTAGTAGCGGTCGAACACCCGGCGGGCGGCGTTCCCGAGGGCGTCCGGATGGTGGGGCCCGACGTAGAGGTTCGGAACGTGCAGATAGGGCCGGCTCCGCGGGGAAGCCGCCAGGTGACCGACCCCTGCTGCCGCCACCAGGGCGTTCACCTGGCGCAGGTGGCGGACGTCCTGGGCCATCCGGTCGATCAACAGTGAGCGCAGCGCCACCAGCACCACGCTGAAGACGTCGTGGGTCCGTCCTGCGGTCCGGCCGTACTGGGGCGAATCCGGGTCGGGGGTGGTGGCGACCACCACGATCCGGGCGGCGCCAAGGTCGAGGGCCGGCTTGATCGGGGCGTTGAGGCGCACCCCGCCGTCGATGTACCAGGCGGAGCCTCCGTCGCCTGGAATCTCGACCGGCAGGAAGGCGACGGGGATGGCCGCCGAGGCCTGGACGTGAACGGCTTCCAGGGGGACGGAGCGGTAGACGAGGCCTCGACCCTCATCCGGCGGCGGGACGGCGACCGGCCCTTCGAGGAACACCCGGGTCCCACCGTTGGTGCAGTCGGTGGCGACCACAGCGGCGGCGTGGATCCGGCCGTCGCCGGCCAGGTTGGCATGCAGCCGGTCCCAGTCCAACTCCTGCTCCATGGTGCGGCGCAGCGGCGACGAGTCCAGGAGGCTGTCCATGGCCGGAAGGCCGAGCAGCTCCAGGCCGTAGCGGAGCGCCAGGCGGGGGGCGGTCGAACGCAGCCCGGTGAACACCTGCGACGGCCGCGCCTGGCACCACAGCCGGAGCGCGTCACCGACCGCCTCCTCCGGAGGTCTCCCCCTGTCCAGCACGCCGGCGAACAGCGCGGCATTGATGGCTCCGGCACTGGTGCCGAGCAGCACGACCGGCTCATCCGGGAACTCGCGGAAGAGCCGGGGCAGCAGCACCGACAACGCCCCCGCCTCGTACGCGCCGCGCGCTCCGGCCCCGGCACACACCACGCCGATCATCGATGGATCCCTACCCGGGACCGGGTATCAGCGATCGCCGTCGCCGATGCTCGGCTCCGGGAGCAGTGGCAGCGACGCACCGGTCTCGAGCACCCCCTGCAGGCGGCTCACCAGGGTGGCCAGCTCCATCGGCAGCACGATCTTCGTGGACGCGCCGGAGCCGATCTGCTTCAGGGTCTCGAGGTATTGCAGCTGCATGGCGGTGGGGTCCATGCGCCGGGCGACCCCGAGGATCTTCTCGACGCCGCCCGACAGCCCTTCCGCCCTGAGCACGGCGGCCGCCTTCTCTCCTTCGGCCTGGAGGATGGCCGCCTGCTTGGTCCCCTCGGCCAGGGTGACCGCAGCCTGCTTCTGACCTTCCGCCTCGGTCACCGCCGCCCGCCGGGTCCGCTCCGCGGACATCTGGCGGGTCATGGCGTCGAGCACGCCGGGCGGCGGATTGACCTCCCGGACCTCGACGGTCGTCACCTTCACCCCCCACCGCTCCGTCACCTCGTCGAGGCGGACCCGGAGGGCCGCGTTCATGTCCTCCCGTTTGGACAGCACGTCGTCGAGAGCCATGTCTCCCACGACGCTCCGCAAGGTGGTGGCCGCCACGTTGAGGGCGGCCTTGGCGAAATTCTGGACGCGCAGCACGGACATCTCCGGCTCCACCACCTTGTAGAAGATGATGAAGTCGATGGATATCGACGCGTTGTCCTTGGTGATGGCCGTCTGATGAGGTATCTCGAGGAACTGCTCCCGCAGATCCACCCAGTTGGTCCGGTCGGTGACCGGGTTGATGATCACCAACCCGGGTCCCCGGGTCCCGATCGCCCGCCCCAGCCGGAACAGGACGATGCGTTGGTACTCGCGAACGATCCTGACCGAAAGGGCGAGCAGGACCAGGGCGACGAACGCCACGATTCCCACCACCAGGGCCACGATCACCGGCCTTCTCCTTCGGGCGTTACCGCTTCCGCGTCACCGAGCAGGTCGGGGGTCTCGTCACCCCACACCTCGAGCCGCACGCCACCGCGGCCCACGACCTGGACGGTGGTCCCCGACCGCACCGGGGCGTTGATGGCCAGCGCCGACCATTCCTCACCCTGCACCTTGACGATCCCCTCCGGGTCCAGGTCGCTCACCGCCACCCCCGAGGCTCCGGTCCGGGCCGGCAGCCGGTCCTCGCCGGATGGCCGGTCTCCCATCGCCAGGGCCCGCCAGGCCAGGTAGGCGACGCCGGCCGAGAGGGTCAGGTCGCCGGCGAGCAGCACCCACAGCAGGGCGGTGGCCCCACCGGCGACTGCTATGGCCACCAGCGATGCCGCGGCCAGCAGCCCGATCACCCCCGCCAGGACGTGGGCGTGGGGTCCGACGTGGAAGCCGATCAGAGCCGCGAGCACCACCAGGCCCAACAGGACTCCGGCGATCACCCACACGGGTGCCTCCTCTCGCGTGACTCTCATCCTGATCCTAGCGGTGCCGGCCCATTACGTCCCGCCGACTTTTGGCCTTTCCGCCGGCGGGGGAGGACCCGGCGAAGGGTGCGGATCGCCCGGCCCGGAGGAGCCGGAGGTGGATCGACGGGACCGGGGCTGTCTATAGCGTGGGGCCGTGACACCTACCGCCGCCCGCAACCGCAACGTG
Organism: Actinomycetes bacterium; assembly: GCA_021827225.1. The sequence goes on from JAKAXG010000091.1 coordinate 8,620, forward strand.
GCTCGCGAGGAGCTTCTCGAGTTCATCCGGCCACGCCATCGGGGCATCCTCGCCACGACCCGAGGCGACGGCCGCCCCCAGATGTCGCCGGTCACCATGGGCGTCGACGACGAGGGCCGGATCGTCGTGTCGACATATCCCGAACGGGCCAAATCCCGCAACGCCAGTCGCCGCTCGCTCGGCTCGATGTGCGTCCTGTCAGGCGAGTTCAACGGCGAGTGGGTGCAGGTGGACGGGGCCATCGAGGTTGTCGAACAGCCCGAAGCGATAGAGGCCCTCGTCGAGTACTACCGCTGCATCAGCGGCGAGCATCCCGACTGGGACGAATACCGCTCGGCCATGGCGAAGCAGGGCAAGGTGCTGCTGCGCCTGTCGATCCAGCGCTGGGGGCCCATAAGCCGCGGTGGCTTTCCCGCCCGGCTGCTCGGGGACGGGTGAGCCTGGCGCACCCGTCGTTCGCGTCATGCTGGTGGGGATGGACCGGGTAGAGGCCCTTCTTCTCGCGCTGGATGCGCAGGTCGAACTGGGACGGCACATAAGAGCCGACCAATTGGCACGAGGAACGCCTTGCGAGGGCTGGTATGTCCGTGAAGTGATGAACCACTCGATCGGTGTGACTCTGAAGTTCGCCGACTTCGCCGCGGGCGCCACCATCCAACCTGTGGCCCCCGTAGGCGACCTCGTCGGACGTGACCACTTGAAGGCCCTCCGCTCGTGCGCTGACGCAGCTCGGGCCGCCTGGCCGTCCGCGGACATGACGCGATCATGCGATCTCCCGTTCGGGGTCTTCTCCGCCGATCTGGCCGCCGGCATCAACCTGTTCGACGCGCTCGCCCACACCTGGGACATCGCTACCGCCACGGGCGTGCAACTCGAATGTCCCGACGTCCTGTGGAGCGTGGGACTCGACTCGGCGCGCAGCGTCATCGGGACCCGCCGGGATCGCGCCCACTACGCGGCGGAGGTGCCGGTTGGACCGGGTGCCGGACCGCGACAACGATTCCTGGGGTTCCTCGGCCGACTCGGGTGAGCCGACCCCCGACCGCGAAGTCCGGCGGGGGCGGACCGATTACGCTCGAACGACCGCCGGCGAAGCTAGGAAGTGGGAATCAATGGCTGACATCGTGCGCACCCGGTTGCGTGGGGTACCGACGCGACTCGCCCTGGTGGCCGCGGCGGTCATCTCGCTGAGCGCCTGCTCGTCGGGCTCCCGGTCCCCGTCTGCGGGGCCGAGCCCCTCGTCGAGCCGGCCATCGCCGACCGCGTCGACATCGCCGGCAGGCGCTCCCAGCCCCACTGACGCGCCCGTCGTGGCCAAGACCGGGATCACCGTGACCGGAGCCTTCAACGCCAAGCCGACGGTGACCTTCCCGGCCAGCGGCCCACCGAAGCAACTCATCGAGCAGACCCTCATCCCCGGTCACGGCACCCCCGTCGCCTCCGGCGACACGTTGATCATCAACTACGTCGGTGAGATCTGGCCGACCAAGATCGGCAGCCCACCCAAGGTCTTCGACAGTTCGTTCTCCCGAGGGACGCCGGCCGGCTTCGTGATCG
>JAKAXG010000092.1 GCA_021827225.1 Actinomycetes bacterium
CTGATCCGGGTGCCCAGCGCCGTGAACCTCGCCGTGTTGCACGCCATCGTCCAGGTGGCGATGGGATGGGAGGACCGGCATCTGCACGAATGGCGGATCGGGGATACCACCTATTCGGGCTGTGAGGAGGATTGGGGAGAGGAAGCCGAGGACGAGAGCTCCGTGCTGCTCGGTGACGTAGCCCCAGCGGACTCGGTCCTGCGATACGACTACGACCTCGGCGACGGGTGGGAGCACGTAATCGAGGTGATGTCGGTTCAGCCCTACGACGGCACGGTGCCGCCCGTGGAGGTCCTCGACGGCGACCGTTCCGCTCCGCCGGAGGACTGCGGAGGGCCGACCGGCTACGAACACCTCCTCGACGCCCTGGCTGACCCGGACGACCCCGAGCACGAGGATCTGGTCCAGACCGTCGGGGACCGGTTCGACCCCGGGTACTTCGACCGTCGGCTGGTCAACCGGCTGCTCGAGAGCTTCTGGCGTCCCGGGATCTGACCCCGGCGTCCCGGGTGAGGGGGACGTGACCGAGGGCCGGCGTCGCGACGGGGACATACCCGCCGCCGATGCGGTGGCGAGGAGTGGCAGGTGGACCGGCAGCCGGTCGAGTGGTGGCCGGTCGAGCGGTGGCCACGTCACGTCGACAAACCGCCGGCACCCGCTGACGTCCGACATCTTTGCGTGCAATCCGTATCCGTATAGCGCGACAGATTGCACACAAAGGTATTGAAGGGCCAGGAAGAGGGTGGGACGGGGCGCTGAGGCGGAACGGCAGCGACGGGGCCGGGGGCGAGGCCGGCCGGCGGGGCCGACGGGCCTCGTGCAGCAGGACCCCGGCTTGTCGACGTGACATGGCCGGCCACGCCGGCCGCCGGCCCGGCAGCGGAAAACCAGCTTGTCGACGTGACGTGGCCGGCGGCCCCGTGCCTCAGGTGCCGTCGCGCCGGGAAGCGGACAACGCCGTGTCGAGGTCGGCCCACAGGTCGTCGACCGCCTCGATCCCCACCGACATGCGCACCAGGCCGGGGGGCAGGGCGTCCTCCCCCTCCCACCGGCCCCGCCGCTCGATGGTCGTCTCCACCCCGCCCAGGCTGGTGGCCACGGTGAGCAGCTTGAGCCGGGAGAGGGCGGCGTCGGCGGCGGGCGCCCCTCCCCGGACGTCGAACGACACCATGGCGCCGAAGCCGCACATCTGCCGGCTGGCCAGCTGGTGCCCGGGATCGGCCGGCAGGCCCGGATAACGGACGACCTCGACCGCCGGGTGGTCGCCCAACCGGCGGGCCAGTTCGGCGGCGTTGTACCCGGCCCTCTCCACCCTCAAGGCGAGGGTCCGCAGGCCCCGCAGGGTCAGCCACGCCTCCCACGGGCCGGGGATGGCCCCGTGCAGCGAGCGCCGGCGGGCCAGGGCGGTGAGCAGGTCCTCCCGGCGGGTGACGACCGCGCCCATGAGCACATCGGAGTGGCCGGCGAGGATCTTGGTGGCGCTGTGGACGACCACATCGGCGCCCAGATCCAGCGGGCGCTGCAGGAGCGGGGAGGCGAAGGTGTTGTCGACCACCACGTCCATACCGAGGGCGTGGGCGCCGTCGCTCAGCGCCCGCAGGTCGGCCACGGCGAGGAGGGGGTTGGTGGGCGACTCGATCCACAGCACGCCCCCCGTGCCGAAGCCGGCCGACGGCCCGGACGGGCGGCCGGGGGCCTCGCACATCTCCTGACAGGCCCGGAGGACCGCCTCGGTGTCGGCGACGTCGACGGTACGGAAGCGCAGACGTCCGCGGGACGCCACGTCGGAGAGGAGACGGCGGGTGCCGTTGTAGGCGTCCGCCGGTACCACCACCCGGCCGGGGATGGGCAGTGATTCGACCACCGCCGAGATGGCCGCCAACCCGGAGGCGAAGGCCAGGGCCTGGCCCCCCTCCAGGGCGCCGAGGACCTCCTCGAGCGCCTGCCAGGTCGGGTTGCCGTCCCGGCCGTAGACCAGCTCCCCTCCCTGGTGGAATGTCGAGCTGAGAACCACCGGCGGGTTGACGGCGGCCCCCGGGGTGGGCGCCGGCCGACCCAGGTGCACCACCTCGGTGGGAACGGACCAGTTGGTAGTCAGAACGCCTCCTCGATCACATCGACCTGTCCGCCGATCACCGACACGACATCGAAGCGTACGTCGAGCGGCTCGCGACCCAGCGCGGCGGACCGGGCGCGCAGCCACTCCGCCGCCAGCCGGCGGATCCGCAGCTGCTTGGCGGCGGTCACCGCCTCGAACGGCTCACCGAAGCGGGTGCCCGAACGGGTCTTGACCTCGGCGAACACCAGGAGCCGGCCCCGGCGGACGACCAGGTCGATCTCCCCCTGGCGGCTACGCCAGTTCCGGTCCAGCAGCTCGAAACCCCGGGCCCGGTACCACCCCAGGGCCCGGTCCTCACCGGCCGAGCCGAGAACCCGGCGACGGTCCGGGCCGGCCGGGGGTGAGGTCAGTAGCTCTCCTTCTCCGGGAGCTCCTCGATGTTGACGTCTTTGAACGTGACCACCCGCACCGACGAGACGAACCTGGCCGGCCGGTACATGTCCCACACCCAGGCGTCCCCGAGGCGGATCTCGAAGTAGGTGCGGTCCCCCTCCCCCTTGGCCTCCATGTGCACTTCGTTGGCCAGATAGAAGCGCCGCTCGGTCTCCACCACGAACTTGAACATGGAGAGAACGGCCCGGTACTCCTGGTAGAGCTGGAGTTCGATCTCCGTCTCGTACCGTTCGAGATCCTCGGCGCTCATCGGTGGGGCACTGCCTCGATCACGGCTCCATGGTAGGCCGCGACCGGCCCGAAGGGCGCGAGACCGCCCGCCGGTGCGACGAAAGGCACGGGAGCCGGTTCACAGAAACGACGCCCGCCACAGCGGCCACACCTTCCAGATGGCCCGCCCCACGATGTGGCTCACCGGGATGGGCCCGAAGACCCGGCTGTCGAGCGAGTCCCCGCGGTTGTCGCCCATCACGAAGACCTTCCCGGCGGGCACGGTGAGCGGGCCGAACGACGAGGTGAAGGTCCCTCTCGGCAGGTACGGCTCCACCAGCCGCCGGCCGTCGATGTACACCTGGCCGCCGGAGGCCCATATGCGCTCCCCCGGCAACCCGATGACCCGCTTGATCAACACCGTCTGGTCCTGGGCGAAGCCGAGGGCCACGCCGATGTCCTCGAAGCCCCGCTCCACCACGTTGGACGGCGGCCGGGTGGGGGGCTCGACGCCCGGCGGCGACTTGAACACGACGATGTCGCCGCGGTGCACGGCGTGCAGGTCGTAGGCCAGACGCGATACGACCACCCGGTCGTTGATCCGCAGCTGCGGGATCATCGACCCCGACGGGATCCAGTACGCCTGGGCCACGAAGGCCCGGACCAGAACCGCCACGCCGATGGCCAGGGCGAGGACCGCAGCGTGGTCGGCGACCCGCCGGCGGCGGCTGCGGCGGCCCGGAGGCTCGGGCGGCGCACCGCTCTCCGCCGGCGCAGCCGCGCCGGCCGGCGTGAGCGGGTCCGCCCGGGAGGTCACCGGACGGTGCGCTTCTCCTTGATATAGAGATATCTAACTCTTCCGTAACTGCGCGCGGCGTCTCGGACAGAGGGTGCATCCATGGCTCCTGACTGTAGCGGTCGGGTCTGAGATGGTGGGATTGGGACCGACGGCCCCGTCGGTCCCTGTGGGACCGATTCTTCGTGAGTCGAGTCCCGCTCCCCGCCCCCATGGCCCGGCAGTCAAGGGCGCCCGCAGGGCGTCACATGTGACGGGAGTACCGGACCGACCGGAGGGAGGGAGGAACGGACCGCCCTTGACGGCCACGCAGAACGAGGCGGCTGTCGCTTATGCGCAGATCGCTGCCGAGTAGGGCGCGCCCCGGTTGACGCTGTACACGCGCTGTCGGCGTCGATCTGTGGTCTCGAGGACCGCTACCAGCTGACCGAGCTCACGGCGTTCTCCCCGCCGTTGGGGATGTCGATTACGGTCTTCACGCCGCTGCTGGTGTCGGTGAAGGTGACGGTGCGCGGCTGCGGTCGTCCCGACGTGTGGCAGTACTGGTAGGTCGTGCCGATCAGGTCGGTGCCGGCCGGGTTGCTGCCCAGTTCCGCGCCGTCGACGCATGCTCCTATGGGGGTCTGCGATGTAACGCCCAAGGCGGGGCTGAGCCGCACCAGCGACGCCGGGCCAGTCAGATATCGATCTGACGCCGACCCGCACGCCTCGATGGCCGCGTACCCAGTGGCCGTCGCTGCCACCGCGTCGGCTTGGCATCCGGCGTCGAGCGAGATCCGCCGGCCGGGCAGGTCACTGGCGGCTCGCAGGGCCGGAACCAACGCGACCTGGTCGGCGCTGGGATTGGTACAGGACGAGGCTCCGTAGGAGTCCGGGGCGTGGCCAGCCAGACGTGATGCTCCGTAGGAAACAATCAGGTCTTGTCCATCTGGGGCCCAGCCCAGGCTGTGAAGGTCGTGGCAGACCATCAAGTCAGTGCCGATACCCCACGTTCGGCCCGACGCCAGGTCCTCGACCTGGACGTGCTGGTTGAAGTACGACCGGCTGCACGGCGCATCCAGGTAAGCCAGCATTTTCCCATCAGGGCTGGGCCGAGCTTGGCCGATCAGCTGGCTGTTCGATGCTTTCAACACCACATCGACCGCTCCCGAGGGCGGATCAATACGGATCACTTCACCCGCGCACGAATTCCCCTGCGGGAGGCACGGGCCGGCGCTCGCCCCTCCGCTACCGGCACAGCGCGGTCCACCAGCGAAGGTGACCCATATCCGGCCCGACCCGTCGACCGCCGTGCCGTCCACCCGCATCCCTTTCTCAGAGGCAGGGATCACGACGCTCTCGATGGCGCCCGAATGCGCGTTGGACACCGTCACCGCTTGGCTGCCGGGCCGGCCCGGCAGCGGTCTGACCGCCACGAAGGACTCTGGGGCGCTGACCGTGGGAACTGGGGTCGACACCACCCGCAATGTCTGCCCCTTCCCCGAGGCCCCGGATCCGCACGCCGCGACAGCCACCATCAACCCGGCGAACAGCGCGGCCAAAGGTCGTATCCCCATACCAGTACAACCTCGCATACCTGGAAAAGGTTCGCCCACGGCAAGCCCGCTATTCCTCCTCGGGAGTCGGATCCGCCGAACGGACAAAGCGCCGGCCTCGTGGGGGCTCGGGTTCGTTCCTGTCGGTGGTGCCCGGGAAGTCAGAGCCGGACCGACCGGGGGCGCCCCATGGGCGCCCGGCGGTCCGGCTGGCCTTCGGGAAACCGCCCGGATGTCCGAAGTCGGGCCGTAACCGTCCCTGGGCCGCGGCAGAATGACGGGCGTGAAGTTACGTCGGTGTGATGCCTCCATGAGGGACGAGAGCCGGGCCTTGTAGAAGGGCGGAAGGGGCGGGAGATGACTGATAGCTACGTACTGGTTGTGAGCAGGGGGTACGTGCGGCTGGTTCACAAGAACGGCCCGGAGTCGCTCACCAGGCGTGCCATGCGCAGGGCTGCTCGATGGGTGCCGGATGATGACCTCTTGGCCGAGGGCGAGGGCGATCCGGAACCGTGGGAAGAGGATCCTCAGGACATTCCCGAATGGGCGTACTCAGACTACGAGCCGGATATCCCCGAGTGGGCGTATGTCGACTACGACCCGATAGAGGAGGGGGAGGCGGCTGGCGAGGGGGGGCAGCTTCTGGCTGCCGGACGCGGCGACGAGGGGCTCTCTCGGCGGAGCAGGAACAACATGCGACGGCTGTTCAACTCTCTTCCGTGGGAGTTGCTGGGCGCCCGTCCGGCGCTGATCACGCTGACGTACCCGGGCGAGTGGCAGCGGTGGGTGCCTGACGGGCGGGTCTGGGACCGGCACCGGAGGAGCTTGGAGCGCAGGTGGGGTGCGGCGCTGGAAGGAGCCGCTGGTCGGAGTGTGGGTGAAGGAGTTCCAGGAATCGGGGCGGCCGCACCTGCACCTGTACGTGGGACTGCCGAGCACTATGGCGGATGAGGACTTCGCTGGGCTGCGACAACGGACCCTGATGAGGCAGCGGCTTGAGCGGCGTCTCGGTCGGTACGAGGGGCGCAAGCGCCTACCGGCGATCGGGCAGGAGTACGGGGGCGAGTTCGCCATGTGGCTCCGCACGGCGTGGGCGGAGGTCGTCGGCACGCAGGGGCACGTGCAGGCGCACCATGCCCGGGGAGCCGACGTGGTGGTGATGTTCTGGACCGAGGAGGCGGCTGAGAGAGCCGATCGGACGGCCGTGGCCGAGTACCTGGCGAGGGAGGCGGCGAAGTGGAGGCAGAAGAAGCCCCCGGCCGGGTTCGTCGGCGTAGGACGCTATTTCGGGGTCTGGGGGCGGACGGTCGGGTTCGTGCCGCAACAGCAGGAGGTGGCCCTGAATCCTGTGGTGGCGGTGGAGATGGGCAGGCGGCTGGAGCGGTGGGTCAACTGGAAGCTGCACGTGCTCCGCCGTGGGGCTCCTCCTGCGACGAGCATGGCGCAGCGTCGGCCCTGGGACGGGATCACGGCGTTCGGTCTGCGGCCGGAGCAGTCTCTGAGGCTTCTTCGGTGGTCGGAGCAGGCTGCGGCTCGCAAGGTTGACCGGCAGCCGTCATGGGGGTCCGGGGGCGTAGCCCCCGGCGAAATCACAAAGCTCCTACGGTCGGTCGACGTCGCTACGGGTGAGGTGGTGTCAGTCCAAGAAAGCGGCGGCCCGGTCCAGGACCCCGGTGTTGATGGGCTCCAGGTAACTGCGCATGGTGGTGGCCGGGTCGCTGTGCCCGAGCACCCGTTGGATGTCGAGCAGGTCGAAGTGATGAGCTCCGTCGTCGGTGGTGGCGTTGTGGAGGATGCCGGCGGCAGTGCGGCGCAGGTCGTGGGGAGCGACATGGCCGAGTCCGGCTTCCTTGGCCCGCTGGTTGACCACGTAGAAGAGGGTCCTGTGGCTGGTAGGACGGTGCCAGTCCAGTCGCCGCGAGCCACCCTGGCGAGCCGCTCCGAGCACCTGACGGCAGATGAGCGGGGAGCCCGGCCGGGGGTCGGAGTAGGCGGCAAGGTAGCGCCCGATGGCCTCGGTGAGGGCTCGTCCGGCGGTGACTTGCCTGGGCTTGCGTCCCTTCCCGGTCCAGGTGATGACGGGCAGGTGACGCAGGTTGTCGATGCTGAGGTTTCTGATCTCGGAGATGCGCATCCCGAGCAGCCCGAGTCGGATGACGATCTCGTCGCGTAGGCCCACGATCGTTCCGTCCTGGCAGATCGGGATTAGATGTCCGTAAGCGTCGTCGTGGGTCAGCCAGCGGCCTGGATTCTTGGCCTGGACCTTTCCGTAGGTCCGTCGATAGGTCCGGAGAGGGCTGTCGTTGTCCCGTAGGTGTTCGGCGACGTTCTGGGTGACCAGCCCGGCCCGGTGGCACCAGCGCAGGAACGTGGCGATCTTCGTGCATCGCTGGTAGACGGTGTTGTTGGCCGGGCTGCCCGAGGTGCAGAAGTCGAGCAGGTCGCCTTCGGTGAGCTCCTGGGGGTGCCTGCGGCCGGTGTGGCGGAACAGCCGGGTGAGGGTGCTGCGGTAGTCCCGGGCGGTCTTGGGGTTCGAGTACCGGCGGCAGAACTCGTCGAGGATGGCGAGCAGGTCCCCTACAGCCGGGCTGAGGGGCCGGACCTCAGCGGTTGGTAGGTTGCCGCTTTTCCTTGATCTTGGCCGCCTTACCGGTCCGGTCCCGCAGGTAGTACAGCTTGGCCCGGCGGACGTCACCCCGGGTCACCACCTCGATCTTGGCGATGACCGGCGAGTGCACCGGGAAGGTGCGCTCCACGCCGACGCCGAAGCTCAGCTTGCGCACCGTGAAGGTCTCCTGCAGACCCGATCCCTGGCGGCGGATGACCGCGCCCTGGAAGATCTGGACCCGCTCGCGGTTACCCTCGACCACCCGGACGTGCACCTTCAGGGTGTCGCCGGGGGCGAACTCGGGGACGTCGTCGCGCAGGCTGTCGCGGTCTACCAGGTCGGTCGGTTTCATGACGGGATGCTCCTGCAGGGGATCGAAAGACGCGTCGGCAACAGCCGCGCGGGCGGGGCAGTTCAGAATAGTCCGTCGAGACCGAACTCGGCCAGGAGCCCCCTGTCCTCGGCGGTGAGCCCGCCCCGGGCGGCCACCAGATCCGGCCGCCGCCGGAGCGTCCGGGCCAGGGCCTGCGCTCTCCGCCAGCGCTCCACCCGGCCGTGGTCGCCGCTGCGCAGCACCTCGGGGACCTCCCACCCCCGGAACTCGGCCGGCCGGGTGTACTGCGGGTACTCGAGCAGGCCGGTGGAGAAGCTCTCGTCGCCGGCGGAGGCGGCGTTGCCCATCACCCCCGGTACCAGGCGGGCCACCGCCTCCACCACCGCCAGGGCCGCCACCTCCCCCCCGGCCAGCACGAAGTCGCCGAGAGACAGCTCGCCGTCGACCAGGTGGTCCGCCACCCGCTGGTCGACGCCCTCGTAGCGGCCGCAGAGCAGCGAGAAGCCCTCCCCGGCGGCCAGCTCGGCCGCCCAGTCATGGTCGAAGCGCCGACCCCCCGGGCCGAGGAGCAGCAGCGGCCGGGGCGGTCGGGCCGCCTCCACCACCGCGAAAATCGGCTCCGGCCGCAGCACCATGCCCGCTCCCCCGCCGAAGGGCGAGTCGTCGACGGAGCGGTGGGGGTCGGTGGTGCCCGAGCGCAGGTCGTGGACCCGGATGTCGAGCAGGCCCTCCCGGCCGGCCTTGCCGATGAGGCTGGCCGCCGTCCACGGCGCCACCAGGTCCGGGAAGATGGTGAACAGGTCGATGCGGAGCGTCACTGCTCCAGCAGCCCGGGCGGTCCGTCGACGGTCAGGCGCCCGTCGGCCTGGCGGGACACGAAGGTGAGGGGCACCACCCGGCCGTCGGTGAGGACGAGCAGGTCGCTGGCCGGGTTGGCCTCCACCGCCTCCACCCGCCCGACCAGCGTCCCGGAGGGGTCGTACAGGTCGGCGCCGACCATCTCGTGCACCCACAGGGCGCCTTCCACCTCGAGCGCCTCCGCCCGTAGCACGGCGCCGCGCAGCGCCTCGGCGTCCTCGCGACGCGACAGCCCGGCGAAGGTGACCAGCCACCGTTCGTGGCCGGACACCTCCGGCAGCGGTGTGGCGGAGACGATCTCCAGGACCCGCCCGGCGGCGACCAGGCTGGCGCCGGGCTGCATCCGCTCGGTGCGGTTGGTCCACAACTCCACCACGACCTGGCCCTTCAGGCCGTGCGGCTTGGCCACCCGCCCGACGTCGAGCAACGGGAGGAAGTGGGGCTAGTCGACGATGTCGACGAGGACGTCGACGCCGTCCCGGGCGCCCGCGGCCCGGACCACGCTGCGAATGGACTGGGCGACCCGGCCCCGCCGGCCGATCACCTTGCCCATGTCGTCGGGGGCGACCCTGAGGGACAGCTTGACGCCCTGGCGGGTCTCGCTGGTGTCGATGCGCACAGCGGTGGGGTCGTCCACCAGGCGGGCGGCGAGGAAGGCCAGAACGGCCCTGGCCCGGCCACCGTCGACGCTGTCGTCGTCACCCCAGTCGTCGACACCTCCGTCCAGGCTCTCCTCGGTGTCGCCCAGAGGGGAATCGCTCACGAGGAGGCGCCCGACTTGAACTCGTCCATGGCTCCGCTCTCGTTGAGGAGGCGGGCCACGCGGTCGGTCGGCTGGGCCCCATCGCGGAGCCAGCGGACGGCCCTGGCGTTGTCGATGACCACCCGGCTGGGTTCGGCGCGCGGCTCGTAGGTGCCGAGGATCTCGATGAAACGGCCATCGCGAGGCGACCGGCTGTCGGCGGCCACCACACGGTAGACCGGCTGCTTCTTCTTCCCCATCCGCATCAGGCGGAGTTTGACGGCCATGTTGGAATTCAGCTCTCTATCTGTGTCTCGGTCATCGGACGCCTCAGCGGCGCTTCTTGTTCTTCTTCTTGGGGTTGACCCGCTTGCCGGAGGACGCCTTGCGAGCGGCACGTCCGACCAGACCCGGCATGGTCGCCATCTGGCGCATCATGGCCTGCATCTGTTTGAAGCGGTCCAACAGATTATTGACATCGGTGACGGTTGTGCCACTACCCCTGGCGATGCGGGCCCGCCGGGACCCGTTGATGATGGACGGATCGCGGCGAGATC
>JAKAXG010000093.1 GCA_021827225.1 Actinomycetes bacterium
GGCCGACGACGAGTTCGAGGCCTTCCTCCTCGAGTTCCTCTCCGAGTACGCCGTGACCATCCCGGAGCTGCGCACCTTCCGGGCGGTGGAGCCGCCGCTGGTGATCATCACCTCCAACCGCACCCGTGACGTCCACGACGCCCTCAAGCGGCGCTGCCTCTACCACTGGGTGGAGCACCCGGACTTCGAGCGCGAGGTGGCCATCATCGGCCTGCGGGCCCCGCACGCCGCCCCGCAGCTGGCCCGGCAGGTGGCCGCCGCGGTGGAGCAGCTGCGGGGGATGCACCTGTACAAGCCACCGGGGGTGGCCGAGTCGATCGACTGGACGGCGGCGCTGGCCGCTCTCGGCCGGCGGGAGATCGACGAGAGGACAGTGGACCTCACCCTGGGCACCGTGCTGAAGTACCAGGAGGACCAGAACCGGGTGCGGGCAGCCGGTGTCGGCGAGATGGTCCGCGCCGCCCTGCTGAAGGGCGGATGACCGGTCCCGATCCCGAGCCGGGGGCGGCGGTCAACGGGCCGGAGCGCATCGTCGCCGGATTCGCCCGGGCCCTCCGGGCCGGCGGCATGAAGGTCGCCACCGGCTCCGCCATCGTCTACTCCCAGGCCCTCGGCCTGGTCGGCCTGCAGGACCCCGAGCAGGTGTACTGGGCCGGGCGGGCGACCCTCGTGCGCCGGCCGGAGGACGTCGACATCTACGACCGGGTGTTCACCTCGTTCTGGGCCGACATCGCCGCCATGTCCCTGTCGCCGTCGTGGTCGCAGTCGGTGACACTGGCCGTCGACGACGACTCCGAGGACGGCGAGGGCGACGGAGACGGCCCGGCGGCGGGCGGGGAGGTGCAGGCCCTGCGCTACTCCGCCGCCGAGATCCTGACCGAGCGGGACATGAGCAGCCTGACACCGGAGGAGTGGGCGGAGGCGGCCCGGCTGATCTCCGCCCTTCGCGTCACCACCGAGCTGCGCCCGTCGAGGCGGACCCGGCCCACCCGGCGGCGCTCCGGCGACCATCCCGACCTGCGCGGCACCGTCCGGCGGAACATCCGTCACGGGGGGCTGCCCGTGCGCCGGGCCTGGCGGAGCAGCGTGGAGCGGCCCCGGCGCATGGTGTTCCTGCTGGACGTGTCGGGCAGCATGGAGCCCTACTCCCGGGGCCTGGCCCGCTTCGCCCACGCCGCCGTGGCGTCCCGCAAGGCCGGCCGGGTCGAGGTGTTCACCATCGGCACCCGGCTGACCCGCATCACCAGGGAGATGGGCCGGCGGGACCCCGAGGCGGCCCTGCGGGCCGTGGCCCGGGCGGTGAGCGACTGGTCCGGCGGGACCCGGCTGGGGGAGAGCATCCAGCAGTTCAACGACGTCTGGGGGGTGCGGGGCATGGCCCGCGGCGCCATCGTGGTCATCTGCTCCGACGGCTGGGACCGCGGCGACCCGGCGATGATGGCCGCCGAGATGGGCCGCCTGTCCCGGGTGGCCAGGCGGATCATCTGGGTCAACCCCCTGAAGGCCTCTCCCGGGTACGCCCCTTTGGCCCGCGGAATGGCTGCCGCCCTGCCCTATGTTGACGTGTTCGTGGAGGGTCATTCGGTGTCTTCACTGGAGCAACTGGCGCAGCGGGTGGCCGGCGGGCGGCCCGCCGGCGGCCGCAGGACCATGGAGGTTGAGCTTTGAAAGAGGTACTGGCCGACATCGAGCGCTGGCGGGGTGAGGGCAAGCGGGTGGCCGTGGCCCGCGTGGTCGCCCTGGAGGGATCCGGCCCCCGCCTGCCGGGAGCCACCATGGTGGTGTCGGAGGCGGGGGAGGTGGCCGGCTCCGTTTCCGGGGGATGCGTCGAGGGGGCAGTCGTCACAGAGGCGCTGGACGTGCTGTCCGGGTCGGGACGGCCGAAGCTGTGCACCTTCGGCTACTCCGACGACGAGGCGTTCGCGGTCGGGCTCACCTGCGGGGGGACCATCCGTGTCTTCGTGGAGCCGCTGGACTGGTGAGCGGACTGTTCGAGACACTGGCCGAGGCCATCCGATCCGAGCAGCCGGCCGTGCTGGCCGAGGTGGTCGAGGGGCCGGAGGAGGCGCTCGGCGCCAAGCTGCTGGTCCGCCCGGGACCCCCGCTCACCGTCCTCGGCACCCTCGGTGACCAGGACCTGGACCGGGTGGTCACCCGCGACGCCCTCGGTGAGCTGGCCGCCGGGCTGACGGCCACCCGCCACTACGGCCTCCACGGGGAGGCCCGGGCCCGGGACCTGTCGGTGTTCATCGAGTCGTTCGCCCCGCCGCCGCGCATGATCATCTTCGGCGCCGTCGACTTCACCGCGGCGCTGGCCAAGGTGGCCAAGATCCTCGGCTACCGGGTGACGGTCTGCGACGCCCGTCCGGTGTTCGCCACCCGGGCCCGCTTCCCGATGGCCGACGACGTGGTGGTGGCCTGGCCGGACAAGCACCTGGCCGAGGTCGGCCCCGCCCTGGGGCTTCGCGACGCGGTGTGCGTGCTCACCCACGACCCCAAGTTCGACGTGCCGGCCATCGTCTCCGCCCTGGCCACCGGCGTGGGATATCTGGGGGCCATGGGCTCCCGCCGCACCACCGAGGAGCGCAACGGCCGGCTGCGCGAGGCGGGGGTCGACGACGCCGGCCTGGCCCGGGTGATGGGTCCTATAGGCCTGGACATCGGGGCCCGCACCCCCGAGGAGACGGCGGTGGCCATCTGCGCCGAGATCATCGCCATGCGCACCGGGCGCGAGGCCCCCTCCCTGCGGGACCGTCCGGGACCCATCCACCGCGACATGGCCTGGGCCGCCGCCTCGGGCGGCGCCGACGACGGGGAGAGCAGCTGACCCCACCGGGCGCCGGCACCGCGGCGGTCGTCCTGGCGGCGGGAGGCGGCAGCCGCTTCCCGGCCGGCCCCGACGCCGCCCACAAGCTGCTGGCCCCCTTCCGCGGGCGTCCGGTGGTGTGGTGGTCGGTCACCGCCGCCCTGGAGGCGGGGCTGGAGCGCACCTGGGTGGTGACCGGCGCGGTGGACCTGAGCTCTGTGATCCCGGCCGGAGCGGTCCTGATCGAGAACGAGGAGTGGGCCGCAGGCCAGGCCACGTCGCTGCAGCGGGCCGTCGCCGAAGCCCGCCGGGCCGGCCTGTCGGCGCTGGTGGTGGGCCTCGGTGACCAGCCGCTGATCCCGTCGTCCGCGTGGCGGGCGGTGGCCGCCAGCCGGGCCGACATCGCCGTGGCGACCTACGATGGCCGGCGTCGCAACCCGGTCAGGTTGGCGGCGCCCGTTTGGGAACTGCTGTCCCCCGCCGGGGACGAGGGGGCGCGCAGCCTCATGCGAACCCGGCCCGACCTGGTCCAGGAAGTACCTTGCCGGGGAGAGCCGGTAGACATCGACACGAGAGAGGACTTGCAGAGATGGAGCTGAACAACGAGTTTCACGTCGGGGTTTCGGTTCCCGAGGCCTGGAAGGTCCTGACCGACGTGGAGCGGATCGCGCCCATGCTCCCCGGGGCCCAGCTGCAGGAGGTGGAGGGCGACGAGTACCGGGGCGTGGTGAAGGTCAAGGTCGGCCCGATCACCGCCCAGTACAAGGGGGCGGCGACCTTCGTCGAGCAGGACGAGCAGGCCGGGCGGGTGGTGCTGAAGGCCAGCGGCCGCGACACCCGCGGCCAGGGCAACGCCAGCGCCCTCATCACCGCCACCATGGTTCCCGACGGCGACGGGACCAAGGTCACCGTGGTCACCGATCTCACTGTGACCGGCAAGGTCGCCCAGTTCGGCCGGGGCGTCCTGGCCGAGGTGAGCGCCAAGCTGCTCGGCCAGTTCGTCGACACGCTGCACGCCGACCTGGCGGCGGCCGGCACGGCGACGCCCGCCCCCGCCGCCACCGAAGCGCCGGCCGGGACGGTGACGCCGGCCCCGGCCGCAGCCGCCGAACCGGCGGTCTCCAGCCCCTCCCCGGCCGGGTCCGAGCCGTCGGGCACCCTTCTGGCCACCGAGTCATCGGCGGCCACGACGCCGTCGGGCGGGTCGAGCAACGGGGTGGCCCCGACCGCCGCCGAGGCGCCGAGCGGCCCGCGCCGCATCGAGTCCAAGGAAGCCGAGCCGCTGGACCTGCTGGCGGTGGCCGGGGGGTCCACGCTCAAGCGGCTGGCCCCGGTGGCCGTGGTGGTGGCCCTCATCATCGTGCTCCTCCTGCGCCGGCGGGCCGCCCGTCCGGGTAGCGGGTCCTGAGCGCCCCCGCCGGGGAGGCCGACCGGCGGCGGGTGGAGGAGCTCCTGGGCCGACCGCCGCAGGGCCGGTTCGACGTGGTGGTGCGCGGCCCCGCCGGGGACCCGGTCGTCATCCGCAACTCGCCGCTGCTGTTCGACGGCACGCCCATGCCCACCCGCTATTGGCTGGTCGGCCCCGCCGAGAAGCGGGCGGTGGACCGGCTGGAGGCCTCCGGCGGGGTCAGGCGGGCCGAGTCCGAGGTGCCGGCGGAGGCGGTCGCCGAGGCGCACGCCGCCTACGCCGCCGAGCGCGACCGCGCCCTGCCCCCCGACTGGAGCGGACCCCGCCCCACCGGCGGGGTGGCGGGGACCAGAAAGGGGGTCAAGTGCCTCCACGCCCACTACGCCTGGTTCCTGGCCGGGGGCCCGGACCCGGTGGGACGCTGGGTGTCCGACCAGCTGGGAGGAGGCCCTCGGCCGGCGGCGGCCATCGACTGCGGCACCAACTCCACCCGCCTGCTGGTGGCCGAGCCGGGCGGCCCGACGCTGGAGCGGATCAACACCATCACCCGGCTGGGGCAGGGGGTGGACACGTCGGGGCGGTTGGCCACCGAGGCGATCGAGCGGACCCTCGCCGCTCTGCGCCGCTACCGGAGCGTCATGGACCGCTTCGGGGTCGGCGAGGTGCGTATGACGGCCACGTCGGCGGCCCGCGACGCGCTCAACCGGGACCAGTTCTTCGATGCCGCCGAGGCCGTCGTGGGCGTGCGCCCGGAGCTGCTGGGCGGTGACGAGGAGGGCCGGCTGTCCTTCGCCGGGGCCACCGCCGAGCTCGACCCCGGCACCGGCCCCTGGCTGGTCGTCGACATCGGCGGGGGGTCCACCGAGCTGGTCGTCGGGCCGGCCGGGGACGGCGGGCCCCAGGCGGTGCGTTCCCTCGACGTCGGCTGCGTGAGGCTGACCGAGCGCTGCCTGCCCGGCGACCCGCCGACCCCCGAGGCGGTGGCCGAGGCCCGGGCGTTCACCGCGGCGCTGCTCGAGCGGGCCGTCCGGGAGGAGCCGAGATTCCTCGAGGCCCGGACCATGGTGGGCCTGGCCGGTACGGTCGCGTCCCTGGCGGCGGTCGACCAGGGGATCGACGACTACGACCGGGACCGGGTCCACCACTACCACCTGAGCGCGGCCCGGGTGGAGGAGATGCTCAACCGCCTGGCCGCCTCGCCGGCCGCCGAGCGGCGGGCCGTGCCCGGGATAGAACCGGCCCGGGCCGACGTGATCGTGGGCGGCGCCATCGTCCTGTCGGAGGTGATGCGCCGGTTCGGCTACGACGAGTGCCTCACCTCCGAAGCGGACATCCTCGACGGGCTGATCCTCAGCACCCGCCCGCGGATCGGTTAGCCGGGGGCATCGGGCCTCGGTGGGCACGGTCTGAGCAAACTGCCTACCATCTGAGCCATGGTGGTGACCGATCGTGTTCTGATGGGCCCGGGACCGTGCAATCCGTATCCGGAGGCGACCGAGGGCCTGGGCCGCCCGATGCTCGGCCACCTCGATCCCGAGTTCATCCGCATCCTCGACGAGACCTGCGACCGGCTCCGGCAGGTGTGGCGGACGGGTAACGAGCTCACCCTGCCGGTGTCGGGCACCGGATCCGCCGGCATGGAGGCGGCGTTCGTGAACTCCGTCGCCCCCGGCGACGTGGTCGTGGTGGGCGTCAACGGGCTGTTCGGCGAGCGCATGTGCGACGTGGCCCGCCGCTGCGGCGCCGAGGTGGTCCGGGTGGACGCCCCGTGGGGGCGGCCCCTGGATCCCGCCGACCTGCTCGGCGCCCATCCCGCCCCCAAGGTGATCGCCCTGGTCCACGCCGAGACGAGCACGGGTGTGCGCAACGACGTGCGGGCGGTGGCCGCCGGCAAGGGTGACGCCCTGCTCCTCGCCGACTGCGTCACATCCCTGGGCGGGATCCCGGTGGAGGTCGACGAATGGGGTGTCGACATCGCCTACAGCGGCACCCAGAAGTGCCTCGGTGTGTCCCCGGGGCTGGCCCCGTTCACGATGGGCGCCCGGGCCTGGGAGCGGAGGGTGACCGACCCCCGGAGCTGGTACCTGGACCTCGGGATGATCGGTGACTACACCTCCGGCGCCACCCGCAAGTACCACCACACGGCGCCCATCGCCATGGTTTTCTCCCTGCACGCCGCCCTCGGCGCCCTCCTCGACGAGGGGCTCGAGGCCGCCTGGGCCCGCCACGCCGAGTGCGGCGCCGCCCTGCAGGACGGGCTGCAGAAGCTGGGGTTGGAGCTGTGGGCCGAGGAGGGGCACCGGCTGCCCGAGTTGACCACGGTGGTGGTGCCGGAGGGAGTCGACGACGCCAGCGTGCGCCGGGACCTGCTCACCCGCTACGGCATCGAGATCGGCGGTGGGGTGGGGGCGTGGGCCGGCCGCATCTGGCGGATCGGCTGCATGGGCCACACCGCCCGGATGCGCAACGTCACCCTGCTCCTGGCTGCCCTCGGGGAGCTGCTCGGTCGGTGAGCTGGGCCAGCTCCAGCCGGGGACCCACGCTCGCCATCACCGGCCGCCGGGTCCTGCTGCGACCGCTCACCGTCTCGGACTTCGAGGCATGGCGGGAGGTGCGCGTCCGATCCCGTGACTGGCTGGTGAAGTGGGAGCCCCGCCCGCTGCCCGGCCAGCCCGACGCCACCGACGACAAGCGCATCTTCGCCGCCCGCTGCGGGGCCCGGGACAGGGAGCGCCAACTGGGGTCGGGGTACGGGTTCGGCATCTTCGTGGGGCCGGACCGGGACCGCTTCGCCGGCGAGATCAACCTGTCGTCGGTGCAGCGCGGCCCGTACCAGAACGCCTACGTGGGCTACTGGATCGACGAGGCGGTGGCCGGCCACTCCTACACCCCAGAGGCGTTCGTGGTGCTGTGCCGGTTCGCCTTCGAGGACCTCGGCCTGCACCGCCTGCAGGCGTCGATCATCCCCCGCAACGCCCCCAGCCACCGGGTGGCAGCCAAGGTCGGGCTGCGCAACGAGGGCACCGCCGTGCGCTACCTCGAGATCAACGGCAAGTGGGAGGACCACGTCCGGTACGCCATCACGGCCGAGGAGTGGGACGAGCGGCGCGACGAGTACATGAAGAACTGGATCCTGCCGGACTGACCGCCCGGGTCAGTGGTCCCGGACGATGGCGGGGGAGTGGCGGAAGAAGGCCTCCACGTCCCCCTGGTAGCGGTAGGTCCGCTGCGTCTCGGGGATCACCCGGCGCAGCCGCTGGTACTCGATGAAGTGCTGCAGGGCGCCGGCGGTGGTGTAGCGGTACTCGAAGCCGGCCCGCTTCAACTTGCGGTTGTCTATGCCCCGGCCGAAGCGGAGCAGGTCCAGCACCTCCGGTTGCAGCTTGATCAGATGCAGGCGGGACAGGGCGGACGCCGCCATGTTGGTCCCCACCGGGCTCAGCAGCAGGGGCGGGTGCCCGGTCATGGCCCGGATCTCCGACCACGGCAACCGCCCGTCGCCGGCCACGTTGAACACGCCTTCGATCTCCCGGTTGACGGCGAACTCGATGGCCCGCACCACGTCTTCCTGCTCGACGAACTGCAGCTGCGGGTCGAAGCCGGCGATAGTGGGGGTCAGGGCCATGGTGAGGGCGCGGGAGAAGAGCGTCACCAGCTCCTCGCCCAGCACGTTGGCGCAGCGCAGCACCGCCACCTTGATGGCGCTGTACTCCTCGGCGAAGGACCTCAGGTAGTCCTCGACCTCGAGCAGGGACCTCTCGATGCGGGTGCGGGCCGGGAAGCTGCGCCGGTTCTCCTCCCGGAACCAGGTCGGGTCCTGGGCGGACGCGCCGTACACCAGCCCGGAGGACTTGACCACCAGCGAGGTCACCCGGCTCTCCTCGGCTCCGAGGGCGGCCAGCAGGTTCATGGTGCCGATCACGTTCTTCTCGTGCAGGCGGCGGTCGGGCATCAGGGCGGAGTTGACCACCAGCCCGGCGTGGACCACGGTGTCGACCTGGGTGGCCCGCACCAGGCGGGCCAGGATCGAGTAGCTGTCGTCGGTTCGCACGAACTCCGTGCGCTCGAGCTCCACTACCGGGTCGTCGGTGTCCATGCCGACGATCACGTCGACGGACGGGTCCTGCTCGAAGGCCTGGGCCACCTTGCCGCCCCAGAACGACGCCAGTCCGGTGATGAGGATGCGACGGCCCACCTGAGCTGCTTCCGTCAGCCGAACCAGACGCTGCGGCGCCTGCGCAGCATCTCGTAGAGGTTCTTCTGCATGGTCTGGCGGATGGCCTCGGCCTCCTCGAAGACCCGGCTGCGGGGGTAGCGGTCCTGGTCGGCCGGCACGTCGAAATAGACGGGATCGAGGACCCGGATCTTGAACTTGGCGGGGAAATAGCCGAGGACCCCCAGCGGGCCGAGGAGGAGCATGTTGGCGGTGAGCGGAGCGTACGGCAGGCCGAGGAGACGGGCCACCAGGCCCGACTTGGCGAGGATGGGCATGGCCTCCTCGCTGCCGACGACGGCGATGGGCACGACGGGTACGCCGGCCCGCATGGCGATCTCGACGAAACCGCCGCGCCCGAAGCGGCGCAGCTGGTAGCGCTGGGAGAACAGCTTGCCGGTGCCCTTGGTGCCCTCGGGGAAGACCAGAGCCAGCTGCTGCTGCTCGCGGAGCAGCCGGTAGGCGTTGTCGGGGTGGGCGGCCACCCCGCCGCCCCGGGCCCAGACGGTGCCGGCCAGCGGCAGCGACCGGAACAGGAAGTCGGCCAGCCCGTACACCGGGCGGCCGAGCTCCTCCTCGATGCCGTGCATGATGGCCGGGGCGTCGGCCGGGATGGCCCCGGCATGGTTGGCCACCAGCAGGGCGCCTCCGGCCAGCGGGATCTTCTCCAGACCCTCCCACTCCACCCGGAACCAGTGCCGGTAGACGGGGCCGTACACCTGACGGAGCCGGGCGCGGGCCCGCTCCGATCGGCCCCACTCGTCGACGTCGCTGAGGCGCTCGTCCGGGGGAGGCGCCGACGGGCGGCGGAGGGGCAGGAGGGCACCGCTGACCGCCGGTGTTTCCCTCACCCGGTTGTTACCCATTCCGGTAGATCCTACTAGGGGAGGCTACGGCCACCATCCGGCCCGGTCGGCCGGGGCGTAGCGGTAGACCACCCGGCCGATGAGGTCCCGCCGGCGGACCGGGCCGAAGTGTCGGCTGTCCGTGCTGGCCCCCGGGTTGTCCCCGAGCACCTCCAGCTCCTGCGGCCCGGTGCGGCCGACCCGCTTCACCAGCAGGCGGCCCCGGTCCCGGGGGTCGGGAAGGGCCACCACGTCGCCGGTGCGGGCCGGCCACGGGCCCACGACGAGCAGCCGGTCGCCGGGCGCGAACGCCGGCCGCATGCTGTCGCCGGTCACCGTCAGGCGGCGCACCCGGATCACGGGCAGCGGGGACCGGGGCTCGAACCACCGGCGGTCAGGGGGCCACCCAGCGTCGCGCCGCGCAGTGGGTAGGGTAGGAACGTTCCATATCCGTCACAGAAGGAGTCTTGGCTAATGACGATGTTCTCCCGTCTGCTCGCCCTGGTGGACCGTGTCAGCGAGCCTGCCACCGTTCATGCCCACTGCGACCTCCCTTGCGGGGTGTACGACCCGGCCCAGGCTCGGATCGAGGCGGATTCGGTCAAAGCCATCATGGAGAAGTTCAACGCGTCGGACGACAACGTGTTCAAGACCCGCGCCGTCACGATCAAGGAGGAGCGGGCCGAGTTGGTCAAGCACCACTTGTGGGTGCTGTGGACCGACTACTTCAAGCCCAACCACCTCGAGGCCTACCCGCAGCTGCACGACCTCTTCTGGAAGGCGACCAAGGCCGCGGGGGAGTCCAAGAAGACCAACGATACGGCGGTGGCCGACGACCTCCTGGCCCAGATCGCCGAGATCGACCGGATCTTCT
>JAKAXG010000094.1 GCA_021827225.1 Actinomycetes bacterium
ATCGAGAAGGGCTACCCCGCGGCCACCGAGGAGGACCTGGCGGAGACCGCGCGCCTGGTCGCCGCCGCCGGCCGGTCCATGGTGGCGGTGCGGGCCGACGTCCGCCATCTCGACGAGGTCACCGCCGCCGTGGACGCCGGGCTGGAACGCTTCGGGCGTCTCGACACCATGGAGCCGGGGGACGTCTCGCACATGGTGGCGTTCCTGGCCTCCGACGACAGCCGGTACATGACCGGCGCCCAGATCCCCATAGACATGGGGACCCTCGGCCGGTAGCGGCCGCCGGGACAGTCACGCCTCCGGCGGCCCGCCTAACCCGTGGCGGCCGGGCCGGTGGGCGCCAGCGCGGCCAGGACCCGGGGGGCGATCCACGCCCCGAACCGCTCGGCTTCCGCCTCCGTGTCGGGGGCGCGCCGGTCGGGCGCGGACGGGTCGAAGAACGGGTAGTGGACCCCGTCCGGCGCCCTCACAATGGTGCCCCCGATGCTGGTCGCGAACCTCCCGCCCGGGCAGACCATGGCGTCGAGGTCGACCACCGCCGCCGCCCGCCCGCCGATACCGGCGGCCACCGTCCTGACCAGGGTGTTGTACTCCCGCAGTCGTGACGGGCGGTCCTCCGGCCAGGGCGCCCCGTCGGGCTGCTCCCCCGAGGAGAAGCACGGCGCCGTGGCCAGGGCCACCCGGGCGCCCCCGGACAGGGCGATCGACGCCGCCAGCCGGAGCTGGGCCTGCACGTAGCGGCGATCGGCCGGCCGGCTCAGGTCCGTCCAGGGCGAGCCGGGCGCCGGCCGGCGGGACTGCACCTCCCACCGGCCGGCCGCCACCAGCACCACGTCCGGTCGGAAGGCGGCGACCTGCCGGCGCAGGAGAGCCGGCCACTGCCGTCCCGGTGGGGTGGCGGGGTTGCACGGCGCCGGCGGGGTGCTCGCCTGGCCGTGGGCGTCCACCGAGGCGCTGACGGCCACCCCGCAGCCCAGCAGGGCGGCGTCGTCGACCACCAGGCCGTACCGGGACTCGACGGCCGGGAAGGACAGGGCCAGGCCCAGGGTCAGGCCGGTGGAGTCCCCGGTGACCAGCAGCCTGAGCGGCCGCCGGCCGGTGGTGGCCGGCCCCCCCGGCGGGGATCCGCCCCAGCCGCCGGCGGCCGCGGGGAGGGCCTGGGCGGTGCTGCGGACCAGCCCCGCCCCGGCGCCGGCCGGCGCCGGGGTCAGCGCCGAGGTGGCTGTAATCACCGCGGCGGCCGCCACCACCGATGCGGTGGCGGCGACCGAGCCGGCCACCACGAGGGGCCGGGGCCGCCTGACCGCGGCGGCGCGCAGGACCCGGACCTCCAGCAGGTGGAAGCTGGCGGCGGCCACACCCAGGTCGCACAGGGCGCGCAGCGCGAACAGGGGCGGTCCCGACAGGCCGGTGGACGAGTGGTCGAGGACCGCGAACAGGGGGAAGTACCACAGGTACATCCCGTAGGAGATCCGCCCGACGTAGGCCAGGGGACGGGCCGACAGGATGCGGGCGGGCAACGCCGCGGGGGCGGCGACCAGCGACGAGATCAGCAGCCCGGCCAGGAGCGCCACCGCCAGGAACCCGCCCTGGTAGCTGAGCGGGTCGGATGCACCCAGGCGGCACGCCGCCCAGGCCAGGCCGGCGACGGCCACCGCGGCCGCCGCCGGGGCGGCCCGGGACCAGCGCCGGGGGAGACGCCCCCCGGCGAGGGCGGCGGCCACGGCCGCCCCCACCAGGATGCTCTGGGCGTGGGTGTCGGTGCCGTAGTACAGGCGCGACGGGTCGGCACCCGAGCGGTACAGCACCGCCATCCAGATCGCCGACCCGGCCGCACCGGCGACGCCCACCGCCAGCACCGCCCCGGCCGGGTCCCTCCCCAGGCGACGGCCGACGCGCAGGGTGGCCCACAGCAGCAGCGGCCAGACCACGTAGAACTGCTCCTCGATGGCCAGGCTCCACGTGTGGGTGAGCAGCGACGGAGCCGCCGAGGCGGCGAAGTAGTTCGACGACGAGGCGATGAAATGCCAGTTGGAGACGTAGGCCACCACGCTGAGCGCGTCGCCCCAGAAGCCCGGGTACCGGCCCGCCGGGGCCACGAAGACCACGTAGCCGGCCACCGCGGCGAGCATCACGGCCAGGGCGGGGAGCAGGCGCCGCGCCCGTCGGCCCCAGAACGCCCCGAGGTCCAGTCGCCCGCTGGCCCGCCCCTCCCGGAGCAGGAGGGAGGTGATCAGGAACCCCGACAGCACGAAGAACACGTCGACGCCGTAGAAGCCGGCCACCGACAGCCCCGGGACCCCGCCGTGGTAGGCCAAGACCATCGACACTGCCAGGCAGCGCACCCCGTCGAGCTGCGCCAGCCGGCGCCGGGGGACGGGCGGGGACCGGTCGGTCATCAGCCGAGTATCACATGCCTTCCCCCCGGAGGTGCCCCGACCCCACGCCCCCCAAGCGGTTGAATAGGACAGCTTCGATCTCGGACGAGGAGGCACGGCGGCGTGAGAATTTCGGAGATCTGGCGGGCTACCGTCCCGGGGCACACATCGCACTCGATGCTTGCCGACCCCGGCTCCAAATCCGTCTTCGTCAGCGACGGCTGGGGCGTCGCCCACTCCGGTCTGCGCCTGCACCGGCTGGACCCAGAGACCGGCGAGAAGCTGGGGGAGGTGCGGACCCGCCAGCAGTCCGTCTCGGCGATGGTCGTCGACGACGATTGCCTGTTCGTCGCCACCCACTCCCGCCTGCTCCGGCTCCGGCCGCAGGACCTGTCGATGGCGGCTCACTGGGACCGGGTCCTACCGAGCGACGCCCAGCAGCTGGCGGTCTCCGGGGACTACGTGCTGGCCGCCAATTTGCGTAAGCCGGTCGTCGGCCTGTACCACCTCGGCCGGCGCAGCAGCGCCCGGCTGCGCACCGGCCTGCAGCCCCTTCTGGTCCGCCACGGAGACCGGGTGAAGGTCATCGAGGGCTTCGACGGCGGGGTGCTCACCTTCGACCCCGAGCGCGCCACCCTGCTCGCCTCGGAACCGTCACCGCCGGTATCGGCCGTGGCCGCCGGAGCCGACATGTGGGCGGTCCGGGCCGGCGAGGCCCAGGGAGCCGGCGAGCGCCGCGCCCCGTCGTCGTGGTTGAAACCGGGCACCGACCGGCTGATCCGCCTCGGCGCCGACAGCGACTGGGAGGCCCGGCTGCCGGACGTGGCGTCGGCGATCATGTGCGACGACGACCACGGGCTGCTGTGGTGCCTGATGGGAAACCGGTCCTCCACGCTCGTCGCCGTCGGGCAGGCGGACGGGCGGGTGGTGGCTTCGTTCCCGGCCGGCCCCGGCCGGTACTGGGCCTACTACCACCCGCCGACCGGTCTGGCGGTGGCCGCCGAACCGGTGCAGGAGACCGGCGGGTACCGGACCACCCAGAGCCTGTCCACCCTGATCGCCCACGTGGTGGTGCTCGAGGACGGCGATCCCGGTGGCGCCCCCGGCGACGGCACCCACGCCGACGACGGGTTCCGTCTGCCGCCCCCGCCACCCCCGCCGGAGCTGCCGGCACCGGGCGCCGAGGAGTCCTTCACGCCCCCGGAGGACCCGGCGTCGCTCCGGCTGTAGCTTGGCCGGATGCGTGCGCTGGTCCAGCGGGTGTCCTCGGCCTCGGTGGCGGTCGGCCCGGAGCTGGTCGGATCGATCGGCGCCGGGCTGTGCACCTTCGTGGGGGTCACCCATTCCGACGAGTCGGCGACGGCCGAGCGGATGGCCCGGCGGCTCTGGGGCCTGCGGGTGTTCGAGGACGACGCCGGGCTGACCAACCGGTCGGCCGAGGAGCTGGGCCGGGAGGTGCTGGTGGTCAGCCAGTTCACCCTCTACGCGGACACCAGCCGGGGCCGGCGCCCGTCCTTCGTCGACGCCGCCCGTCCGGAGCACGCCGAGGCGGTCGTCGAGCGCGTGGTGGAGGCGCTCCGCTCGCTGGGAGCCAGGGTGGCCACGGGCCGTTTCCGGGCTGACATGGCGGTGAGCCTGGTCAACGACGGCCCCTTCACCGTCATGCTGGAGGTGCCATGACCCGCCCTGAGCCGGACCTGCCGGCGACCATCGAGTGGTGCAACGGCACCGTCCGCATGATCGACCAGCGGCTGCTGCCCGCCGAGCTGCGGTTCCTGGAGCTGTCCACGGTCGAGGAGATGTGCGCGGCGATCCGGGACCTGGCCATCCGCGGGGCGCCGGCGCTGGGTGTGGCCGGGGCCATGGGAATCGCCCTCGCCGTCGGCCGGGGCGAGGACCTCGACGAGGCGGCCGACCGCCTGGTCGCCACCCGCCCCACCGCGGTGAACCTGCGGTGGGGGGTGGAGCGGGCGGTCTCCGCCGCGGATCCCATCGGCGAGGCGCAGGCCATGGCGGTCGAGGACGTGGAGCGCAACCGGTGCCTGGGCCGGCTGGGCTCGGAGCTGCTGCCGGCCGGCGCCCGGGTGCTGACCCACTGCAACGCCGGCTCCCTGGCCTGCGCCGGATACGGCACCGCCATCGGCGTCATCCGGGCCGCCTGGGAGGGCGGGAAGGAGCCGTCGGTGTGGGTGGACGAGACCCGCCCCGTCATGCAGGGCAGCCGCCTGACCGCCTGGGAGCTGCAGCGGCTGGGCATCCCGGCCACGGTCCTGGTGGACGGGGCGGCGGCGTCGGTGATGGCCCGCGGAGAGGTCGACTGCGTGGTGGTCGGAGCCGACCGGATCGCCGCCAACGGCGACGTGGCCAACAAGGTCGGCACCTACGCCCTGGCCGTCCTGGCCCGCCACCACCGCATCCCGTTCTACGTGGCCGCCCCGCTCTCCACCGTCGATCCGCACTGCCGCTCCGGCGCGGAGATACCGGTGGAGCAGCGCAGCACCGACGAGGTGGCCGTGGTCGGGGACCGGCGGATGATCCCGGCCGGGGTGGCGGTCACCAACCCGGCGTTCGACGTGACACCGGCCCGGCTGGTGTCGGCCATCGTCACCGAAGCCGGCGTCGCCCGCCGCCCCTACCGGGCCGCCCTGCGGGCCCTACTGGCCTGACCGGGCTCCCGCCCGATCAGCCGGGGAAGCCCGGAAGGCCCGGCTCCGGCTGGACGCCCAGCGAGTTCAGGGTCATGGCCACCATGTGGTAGTGACCGACGAGCAGCGGCAGCTCGATCAGCTGCTGCTGGTCGTACACGACGGACAGCGCCTCCCACGTCGGGTCGGTGATGGACCAGTCGCGGTGCAGCTCGTCGGCGGCGCGCAGCAGGGTGGCGTCGAAGTCGCTCCAGCCGGCATCGGGACCCTGGGCCACCCGCTCTATCTCCGACTCGGTCAGACCCACCGACCGGCCGATGACCACGTGCTGACCCCATTCGTAGGGGGCCTGACAGTTCCAGCCGGTACGCAGGATGAGCAGCTCCCGGTCCCGGGCCGGGAGCTTGCCGTTGAGCAGCTTGCCGCCGAAGGGCAGCCACTTGCGGGTGAGACCCTCGGCCCGCACCAGGGTGGTGAAGATGTTGGCCTCCGATCCAGCCACCGTCACCTGGTCCAGCAGGGCCTGGGCGCTCGGGCTGCGCTGCTCCCGGGGGAGGGGTTCGATCCGGGGCCGGCCCAGCGGGGAGTCCATGGCCGGACATTACCCGCTCGCCGGCCGCGTCGGCCCCGCCGGGCGCCGTCACCGACCAGGTGGTTCGTCGGATCTTCGTTCGATCGGACGTATCACCCGGCGCCGCGGGATCGCGCCGGTACCGTCGGACCGTTCGCGAGAAGAGCGGAGCGCGGCGACAGGGGCGTCCGCCCCCGCCGGCACCGCCCCGATCACGGGCGGTCGGACGGTCCCGAGCAGTGAGGAGTTCCGATGACATCAGCGCCCCGCCCGAATCCCACCCGTCGCCGCCCGCAGCGATCCCCGGCCATGGTGGTGGCTGCCGCCGTGGCGGCGGCCGTCTCGATCGCCATCCCATCGGCGGCGTCCCTGCCCGCCGCCCCGGTGTCGGCGGCGACCGTCGCTCCGGGAGCCCCCGGAGCGCCGAGCTACTTCGACCTGGCCCGCAAGGACTGCGTCGGCACGGCGGCCAACTCCACGTCGAAGGTGTGGTTCACCGTGGCGGACGGTGTCCTGTCGGACGTCTACTGGCCGACGGTGGACGCCACCAACGTGAAGACCCTCCAGTACGTGGTCACCGACGGCAGCAGCTGGACGGACCTGCAGTCGCGGGACATGACCTACCGGGTCGTGGCCGATCCCACCGGGATGGCCTGCACGGTGGTGGCCTCCGACACCGCCCACCGGTACTCGATCACCACCACCTACCTGGCCGACCCGGGCCGGGACGCCGTGGTGATGCACACCCGCTTCGACGGTCCCCGCAGCGACCGTATCTACGTGCGTCTCGACCCGCTGGCCGGCGGCACCGGCGGGGGCGGAGCGGAAAACGCCGGCGGCAACACCGCCTCGGTCGTCCCCACGGCGGCCGGCCCGGTGCCGGTGGTGTCCAACCCCAACACCGTCACCAACGCCGGGAACCGCAGCTACGCCGTGCCCACCTACGAGTCCCTGCGGGTATCGAGCGGCTTCACCGGGGCATCGGTGGGTTACGCCGGGACCTCCAGCGACGGCCTCACCATGCTGGACTCCGCCCACGCGCTCACCCCCTACGGCTCCGCCCCCGACGGTCACGTGACCGTGACCGCCGGCATCCGCCTGCCGGCCAACCGCACCTTCGACCTGGCTCTGGGCTTCGGCGAAACGCAGTCGGCGGCCCTCGGCGTGTCGGGGGCCGCGCTGACCGGCCCGTTCGCCCGCACCCTGGCCGGCTACGAGTCCGGATGGCGGGCCTACGACTCCCGCCTGACGGCGCCGGCGGGCCGGCAGACCGCCCGGTCCCTGCAGCGCTACTACCAGGCGGTGAACGTGGTGAAGGCCAGCGAGGACAAGACCTTCCCCGGCGCCATCGCCGCCGGGCTGGCCTCCCCGTGGGGCCAGGCCGTCCCCGCCGGTAACTTCACCAACGGCCAGCCCACCTACTTCGGCTCCTACCGGGAGGTCTTCGCCCGGGATCTGTACGAGGCGTTCAGCGCCCTGCTCCTGGCCGGGGACCGGAGCACGGCCCAGGCCGCCACCTACTTCCTGTTCGACCGCCAGCAGCAGAGCGACGGCTCCATGCCCCGGAACTCCCTGCTGAACGGCCTGCCGGCGCCGGACACCGGCGGCCTGCAACTCGACGAGACCTCCTACCCGATCCTCATGGCCTGGGAGTCCGGGCTGGCCGGCGACCAGAACCTCTACCAGCACCACGTCGTCCCGGCCGCCGACTTCCTGGTGGCCCACGGCCCGTCCGACGGCGTCGAACGGTGGGAGGAGCAGACCGGCTACTCGCCCTCCACCATCGCCGCCGAGATCGCCGGGCTCACCGCCGCGTCGGCCATCGCCACGGCCAACCACGACCCGGCCCGGGCCGGCGTGTACCAGGCCACCGCCGACGAGTTCGCCCGCAACGTGAAGACCTGGACGGTGACCCACACCGGCCCCTACATCAGCGACACGGTGCCGGCGTACTTCCTGCGCCTCAGCAAGGCGGGCAACCCCGACTCGCCTGTCCAGTACAACCTGGGCAACGGCTCCGTGACCGTGGACCAGACCTCGGTCGTCGACGCCGGGTTCCTCGAGCTGGTGCGCCTGGGCGTGCTCCCGGCGACCGACCCGACGGTGGAGGCGTCGCTCACCGTGGTGGACTCGACCATCGCGGCGACCACACCGAGCGGTACGGGCTTCTACCGCTACGGGACCAGCGGCACCGGCACCGAGGACGGATACGGGGACTGCTACACGCCCGACCCGACCAGCTGCAGCCCGACCGGCGCCCCCTGGGCGTCGACCGACACCGGCAGCGGGCACCTGTGGCCGGTCCTCGGAGGCGAGCGGGGCGAGTACGACGTGGCGTCCGGCCAGGCCGGCGCCGCCCGGTCGGCGCTGGACACCATGGCCGCCATGACGTCGGGAGTGGGGCTGTTCCCCGAACAGGTGTGGGAGGACCCGGCGCTGGCCCCGTCCCCCTACGGCAGCGATCCGGCCACCGCCTCGATCGGCTTCGCCCCCGGCAAGCCGGCCGGCTCCGCCAGCCCGCTCACCTGGGCGGAAGCCCAGTACGCCCGGCTGGCGCTGGACTCCGGAGCCAACCGGGACCTCGACACCCCGGCGATAACCACCGCCCGCTACGTCACCCACGGGATGCCCGGCCAGCTGCCCCTCACCCTGTCCTCGCCGGCCCCGGGCGCGAGCGTCTCGACGGCGACGGTCGACGTCACCGGCACCACCGCACCCGGCGCCAGCGTGGCGGCCGAAGCCCAGGCTTCCGCCGGCGGAACAGCGGCGGTCGCCTCCACCCAGGCGTCACCGACGGGGGCGTTCCAGCTGACGGTGCCGGCCTCGTTCGGGACGACCACCATCACGGTGGCGGCCAACACCGCCACGGGCTCAGGGTGGACCCGCACGTCGGTGACCGACGTGGCCCTTCCGGGGACCACCGTGTTGTCGGTGACCGACCCCACCGGCGACGACAACGGCCCGGGCACCTACGCCTACCCGACAGCCTCCGACTTCCAGCCGGGGGCGTTCGACCTCACCGGGCTCAAGGTGGCGCAGACCGCGTCGCAGGTCTACATCCAGGCCAGCATCCGCAATCTGGCTCCCACCTTCGGGACGGCCTTCGGGGCGCAGATGCTCGACGTGTACGTGCACGACCCGACGGCCACCTCCACCTCCACGGCGGCCGCCTTCGCCGCCCGCAACTACAGCATCGCCCCCGCCGACGCGTGGAGCGAGAGAGTGGAGGCACAGGGCTTCGCCGCGCCGGTGTGGGTGACCCCCGGCGGGGCCGTGGGCGCACCCGTCCAGCAGGTCGTGGACCAGGCGACGGGCACCATCACCCTGATCCTGCCGGCGGCGTCGTTCGGCACCGTCGGCTCCGGATGGGTGTTCACCGTCGCCCTCACCGGCCAGGACGGTTACTCGCCGGACCAGGCCCGGGCGTTCACGTCCACTCCCGGGGACTACACCTTCGGCGTGTGCGCCCCCGGAGCCAGCAGCCCTATCTGCTCGGTCGACCCGGCCACGGTCCCCAAGGTGATGGACACCATCCCTCCCACCGGGGTGTCACAGTCCAGCGAGCTGAACCCCACCCTCGGCCCCGTGGTCCTTCAGGGGGTGAGCATCCCGTAGCGCGGGCGGGCGCCCCGCTCCGGCGGGGCGCCCGTCAGGCCGGCGGAAGCCGGCCCGGCTCCGGCCAGCGGACGGCGCCGTTCAGGGCCGTGGCGAACAGCGACCAGCCCAGATAGGGGGCCAGCATCCCGGCGCTCAGCCGGTCCCGGCGCCAGGCGGCTCCCAGTTCCGCCGCCACCAGCACGTCCAGGGCGGCGACGACGGTCAGCGACACCCGGCGGGAGCGGCGGGCGAAGAAAGCGACCGGCCAGGCGGCGTTGAGGACCAGCTGGCAGCCGTGCAGCAGCAGGGGTGGGCCGGGATCCGGGCGGCGCGACAACCGCCAGGCGGCCACTCCCATCCCGGTGTACAGCGCCGTCCACACCGGCCCGAATACCGAGGTGGGGGGCGCCCACCGCGGCTTCTCGAGGGCCCGGTACACCTCCGGGGCCCGCCGGGAGGCCAGCCCGCCGACCAGCGCGGCGGCGACCGACCCGCCCAGCGACAGGGCCAGGGCGCCGGTCGGGCCCGGCCTATTCGTGCTCGTCCTCCCAGGGCAGGGGCTGCGACTGCTCGAGCGCGTCGGCGGCGTCGGCCTCGGGCGGCACCCGCTCGGGGTAGACCAGCGCGGCGGCGTCGCCGTCGTCGTCGGGAACCGGCACCGACTCGAAGCCCCGGGCCTGCTCGAGGGCGTCCTGCTCGGGTACGTAGGCGTCGGACATTCGATCCTCCTTGCCTTCTCCGTCAGCGAACCCGAGGTCCCTACCCCGATCGGCGCCGGCCCATGCCTGTTCGGACCGGCCGGGTAGGACGCCCGGCCGCGCCAGACTCGTACGGTGACGTCCCATCTCGCCATCGTCCTGCCGGGCCGGATGTACGGTCCTCTCGGCCCCGCCCTGCGGATC
>JAKAXG010000095.1 GCA_021827225.1 Actinomycetes bacterium
CGCACCATCGCCCCGGCGCCCAGATAGGCCCCGGTACCGACGGTCACCGAACCACCCAGGCGGACGCCGGAGGCGATGGTGGCGTAGTCGCCTATGACATCGTCGTGGGTCAAGACGCTGCCGGGCATCACCGCTACATGTGCGCCCACCGTGACGGCGGCGGTGCAGACCACACCTGCCAGTAGCACCGATCCCGGGCCGACGGAGGTCGACGGCCCGACGACCGCGGCCGGATGCACGAGGGTGGCGAAGCGGGCGGGGGGCAGGTCCATGCGGGCCACGAGGCGCGGCCGGCTGAAGTAGTTGTCCGGCCGGCCGGTGCACACGACGACGCGGGCTTCGGGGTGGGTTTCGATCACCTCTGCGACCGGGCCGAGTACCGGCATCCCTTCCAGATCCCGGCTCCGCAACGACGCGTCGTCGTCGGCGAAGCCCAGAAGTTGCCAGGTCGGGGTGACGGCATTGATAGCCCGTACGGTCTCCGCCGTCTCCCGGCTGAACCCGCCGGCCCCCACGATCACCAGTGGTGTGGTCACCGCTACAGATTGCCCGCTTCGGGACCGGTCATCGGGCATGTATCAAATGCGGCCGGTATCACTGACAGGTGGTGAACCTCTGACCTTCTGAGACGGAGCCATCAGGAAGGGGCAGGCATGGCTAGGCCGACCAGAGGGTGCTCGCACGGTGCTGAGGGGGAGCGGTGACTGATCTGGCCGACCGGGTGGAAACTGCGGGTCGGTCGAACGGCGAGTGCCGCAATCGGACAGCCGGCTGCGATCACGAAAAGGAGCGCGAGAGGCGCGCCCGGGGCCGCAGAGATCTCCGGGCGCTGCTCGTCAGCGTGGACCTCGTGGTATCCGGGATGACCTGGCTGGCGGTCCTCATCGCCGCCAGACCGGACGGCTGGGTGTGGATCGCCGGCAAGGCGCTGCCCTTCGCCGGGTTCATGGCTCTCATCACCTTCGGCCTGGCGTGGAGCCAGAAGCTCTACCAGGCCCGGGTCTGCGCCCTGCGCTCGACGGAGATCTCCCGCCTGTCGCGGGTGGCCGTCCTCGGTGGCCTGGTCGCCTTCGGCATCGGCCGCTACGGCCACATCCTGCAACCGTGGGTTGTAGTGACCGCCGCCGCCGCCCAGTTCGCCACGATGGCGGGAGCCCGCTCCGTGTACACGGGATGGCTGCGCCTGGCCCGGACCCAGGGATCCTTCGCCCGCCCGGTGTGCGTCGTGGGGACCAACGACGAGGCGGAGGACCTCGTGTACCTGCTACGCGACCATCCCGAGCTCGGATACCGGGTGACCGCCGTGATCGGCGACGCCGCCGAGTGGAACGGGCGCATCCCCGGGCTGCCGGTCCTGCGCATGGGCGCCGACCCGGCCGCAACCGTCCGGGCTGCGGCCGCCACCGGCGTGGTGGTGGCGGCCAGCGCCTTGAGAAGCACGCGAAGCGACCGGCTGATCGGTCGGCTCATGGCCGAAGGGATACATGTCCAGCTGTCGGCCGGTCTGAGCCGTCTGGGCCACAGCCGGATGCGGGTGTCTCCGCTCGCCCACCAACTGGCCTTCTACGTGGAGCCGCCACAGCTGTCTGGCGGCCAGGCGGCCGTCAAGCGCGCCCTCGACATCGTGGTCGCCTCCTCCGTGCTGGCCGCCACCGCCCCTCTGGTGGCGCTGTCGGCGTTGCTCATCAAGCTCGAGGACGGCGGTCCGGTGCTGTACCGCCAGGAACGGGTCGGTCTCCGGGGTCGCACCTTCCAGGTGCTGAAGCTGCGGACCATGGTTCCCGACGCCGGCGCCAAGCTGGCCGAGCTGCGGGCCCTCAACGAGCGCCAGGGCCCGCTGTTCAAGCTGACCTACGACCCCCGCGTCACCAGGATCGGCCGGTTCCTGCGCACCTCCAGCATCGACGAGCTCCCCCAGCTCATCAACGTGTTGAAGGGTCAGATGAGCCTGGTGGGGCCCCGGCCGGCGCTGCCGTCGGAGTTCGCCCAGTTCGACTCCGACCTGATCGAGAGGACCCAGGTGCCCCCCGGCATCACCGGCCTGTGGCAGGTCGAAGCCAGGGACAACCCCTCCTTCCGGGCCTACCGCCGCCTCGACCTGTTCTACGTGGACAACTGGTCCGTGGCGTTCGACATGGCCATCATGGCCGGCACCGCCCGCATGCTCATCGTGCGCACCCTGGGCGCGGCCTGGTCGGTGCTCACCAGGCGCCACACCGTAGATCCCAGCGAGGCCGCCGCCCGGCGGCCCGACCCGGCCACCGGTGTGGAGGCCCGGAGCGCCTGACCGAGCGCCCCGACAAGACAAGGGCCCGCTCCCGGTGGGGGAGCGGGCCCTTCAGGTTCTGAGCCGGGGCCGCTAGGACTCGGAGGACGACGCCGCCGCGGTCAGGGCGTTGATCCGCCGGACCAGCCGGGACTTGCGGTTGGCCGCCTGGTTCTTGTGGATGATGCCCTTGGCTGCGGCCTTGTCGAGCCGCTTCACGGCCACGCGCAGGTCCTCGGCCGACGTGTCGGCGCCGGCGCCAGCGGAGGAGACCGCCGTCTTGAGGCGGGTCTTGACCTCGGACCGCATGGCCTTGTTGCGTAGGCGCGCCTTCTCGTTGGTCCGGTTGCGCTTGATCTGGCTTTTGATGTTGGCCACTGCGGAATCCCTCTGACTATGGAACCCGGAAACTATAGCAGGCCGCGGCGCCGACACGCAGGCGGCGGCCGGCGGGCGGTATCAATCCGCGGTCCTACCGGCTCTTCCAACCGACCGGAAGCACGCGACAGATCGGAATCCTTCCACATGGACGACATCGTCTCGAAGCAGCCCCTGACCGGCACCAGCTGGCACGTGGCGGTCATCGGCGCCGGCTACGTGGGCCTGACCACCGCCACCTGCCTCTCCCGCCTGGGGAACCGGGTGACGGCGGTGGACGTCGACATCGAGCGGGTGGCGATGATGAACGCCGGAGTCTCGCCGATCCTCGAGGAGGGGCTCTCCGAGCTGCTCGCCGAGGGCCTGGCGGACGGCTCCCTGGGCTTCACCACCGACGCGGCGAGGGCCGTCTCGACCGCCGACTTCGTGTTCCTGTGCGTGCCCACTCCGCAGGGCGGCGACGGGGCCGCCGACCTGAGCTTCGTGAAGCAGGCCGCCACCCAGATCGCCGACCACTTGAAGCCCGGGGCGGTGGTGATCAACAAGTCCACCGTGCCGGTCGGCACGGCCAGGAGCGTGATGGCGGCGCTGGGCCGCCCCGACACGGTCGTGGTCTCCAACCCGGAGTTCCTGCGGGAGGGCAAGGCGATCTACGACTGGTTCCACCCCGACCGGGTGGTGATCGGCAGCTACGACCGGGCCGCCGCCGAGAAGCTGGCCCTCCTCTACCAGCCGCTCGACGCCCCCGTCCTCATCACCGACCCGGCGTCGTCGGAGACCATCAAGTACGCGTGCAACGCCTTCCTGGCCGCCAAGCTGTCGTTCGTCAACGCGGTGGCCCGGCTGTGCGACGTGGTCGGGGCGGACGTCGTCGATGTCATCGAAGGCATGAGCCTGGACCGGCGCATCGGTGCCAACCACCTGGCGCCCGGACCCGGCTGGGGCGGCTCCTGCTTCCCCAAGGACGCCCGGGCCCTGGTCCACATAGCCGAGACCAACGGGTTCGACTTCCCGCTGCTCAGGGAGATCATCGCCTCCAACGAGACCCACTTCGACTGGGTGGCCGGGCAGGTGGGGCGGGCCGCCGGCTCCCCGCTCGGCGGAGCCACCGTGGCGGTGTGGGGCCTCACCTTCAAGGCCGGGACCGACGACCTCAGGGACTCGCCCGCTCTGGCGGTGATCAGCCGGCTCGTGCAGGCCGGAGCCCGGGTCCGGGCCTTCGATCCGACCCTGCCCGACCCCGCCGACCACCGGCTGGCCGCCATCGAGGTGGTGGACGACCCCTACACCCCCTGCCAGGACGCCGACGTCCTCGTGGTCTTCACGGAGTGGCCCGACTTCCTCGACCTGGATCTGCGCAAGGTCAGGTCCCTCCTGGCCGGTAGCGCGGTGGTCGACACCCGGAACCTCCTGGATCCCCAGGCGGTCAGCGCCGCGGGCCTGCGCTACCGCGGCATCGGCCGGATGACAGGGGAGGAGCTCCTCGATGTTTGACGGGCAGCGCATCCTGGTCGCCGGTGGGGCCGGCATGATCGGCTGGACCATGTGCAACCGGCTGCTGGAAGCCGGCGCCGAGGTGGTGTGCGTCGACAGCCTGATCACCGGCTCCCCCGATCACGTGAAGCTCCTCCTGGACCGGCCCGGCTTCAGCTTCGTCGAGGCCGACGTCAGCGTCGAGGTGCCGGTCGAGGGACCGCTCGACGCGGTGGTCAACCTGGCGTCGCCGGCGTCCCCGGCCGACTTCCGTGACCTGGCCCTGGCCATCCTCCGGGTCGGCAGCAGGGGGGTGGAGAACCTCCTCAACGTGGCCCTCCGGGAGGAGGCCACCTTCCTTCAGGCGTCGACCAGCGAGGTCTACGGCGACCCGCTGGTCCATCCCCAGGTCGAGTCGTACTGGGGCAACGTCAACCCTGTCGGGTACCGGTCCGTCTACGACGAGGCCAAGCGCTTCGCCGAAGCTCTGGTCTGCGCCTACCAACGGGAGCTGGACCTCGACGTGCGCATCGCCCGCATCTTCAACACCTACGGGCCCGGCATGCGACCCGACGACGGCCGCCTGGTGTCCAACCTCGTCACCCAGGCCCTGGCGGGGGAGCCGCTGACCGTCCACGGGGACGGGTCGCAGACGAGGAGCCTGTGCTTCGTCGAGGATGAGGTGGACGGCCTTCTCGCCCTGCTGGCCTCCGGGCATCAGAGACCGGTCAACATCGGCAACGACCAGGAGATCTCGGTGTTCGAGGTCGCTCAGCTGGTCCTCGGGCTCACCGGGTCCCGGTCCGACATCATGTTCACGGAGAGGCCTCCCGACGACCCGGGCCGGCGCTGCCCGGACCTGACGGTGGCCCGCACGGTGCTCGGCTGGGAGCCCACCACGTCGCTGCGCGACGGGCTGGCCCCGACCATCGACTGGTTCAGGAGGCAGCGGGCCTGATC
Source organism: Actinomycetes bacterium (assembly GCA_021827225.1). The sequence continues at coordinate 5,078 of JAKAXG010000095.1, forward strand.
TTCGCCGGGATCCCCACCGCGGTGGCGCCGGCCGGCACGTCACAGACCACCACGGCGTTGGCCCCGATGAGGGCCCCGTCGCCGATGGTGACCGCCCCCAGGATCTTGGCGCCGGCGCCGATGAACACCCCGTCGCCGATGATGGGCCGGCGGGGGCTGTGGTAGTCCCAGCCCACGGTCACCCCCTGGTGGACCTGCAGGTTGGCGCCGATGCACTCCGCGGAGAGGATGGTCGACTGGCCGTGGGAGATGAACAGCCCCGGCCCGATGGGCGTGCCGGACAGGTCGATGCCCGGCACCCCCTTCCACAGCCGGCGGGCCAGCCGGCCGGCCAGGGCCCCGGCCGGGTTGCCGGCGGCCAGGCGGTGGTAGTAGACGGAGCGGAACTCCGGGAAGGCGAACAGCAGGCGGGCCAGCATCCGGGACCGGTCGGTCACCCACAGCAGCTCGGCCCAGCGGTCGGTGTCGGCGTCGATGACCGCCTGCTGGTCGGTGAGGTGGTAGATCCAGAGGAGCGGGAACACCGCCAGGGACCGCAGGTTGTCCAGGTGCCCGAGGGTCCAGGCCGCCGGAGGGTCCAGCCGGGGATGGGCGGTCACGGGTGCAGGCGGAAAAAGGCGGTCGCCGCGCTGGTGACCACCTCCACGGTCCCGTCCACCCCCAGCACGGTCGAGTCGACCAGCAGGTGATACAGCCCCGGGTCCGTGGGATCGGCCCGGTACAGCCGCTTCACGAAGCTGGTCCGGGCCCGGTCCGCCTCGTTCTGCCGGCGGCGGGCGGCGTCGCGGTCGAGGTGCTCGAAGTCGGCGGCCCAGGCCAGCCGCCGCTCCACCGGCCCGTCCAGGCGGACGTGGAAGCACCGGGGTCGCTCGGCGAGAGCCAGCGCCGCGGCCCGGCCCAGCACCACCGCCGGCTGTCCGGCCCGCACCCCTTTCAGGGCCTCCTCGCTGCGCCGGCGGATGTCGTCGTCCTCGTCGAGGTCGGGGTCGGGCCCGATCACCGCCCCCACGCTGGCCGCCCGGGCGAAGTAGGCCAGGAACCGCCCGGTGGGGGTGTGCTCCTGCTCGCCGGCCACCAGCCCCTCCTGGGAGCGGGCGGCCACCTGCTCGGACACCTCCGCGCTGATCAACCGGTCGATGAACGGCAGCCCCAGATGCTCGGCCAGCCGGGGCGCGATCACGCTGCCGCCGGCCCCGTAGCTCGCCGACACCGTGATGACCGGTTCGTAGGAGGATCGCGTGCTGTTGACGATGGGACAAAGAGTACGCGAGCCGGCCTCCCGCCGCCTCATGGGCCACACTGGAGAGGCGGCAGCCGCCGCCGGCCCCCCCTTTTTCCGGAATACCAGTGAACCTCGAAACGATCCGCAATCTCAGCATCGTCGCCCACGTCGACCACGGGAAGTCCACGCTCTCCGACCGCATCCTCGAGCTGACCGGCGCGGTCGACGCCCGGGACATGAGGGAGCAGTACCTCGACTCGATGGACATCGAGCGCGAGCGGGGCATCACCATCAAGGCCCAGAACGTCCGGGTGGGCTGGAAGGGCCACACCATCCACCTCATAGACACCCCCGGACACGTGGACTTCGGCTACGAGGTCAGCCGCAGCCTGGCCGCCTGCGAGGGGGTGGTGCTGCTCGTCGACGCCGCCCAGGGCATCGAGGCCCAGACCCTGGCCAACGCCTACCAGGCCCTCGAGCACGACCTGGAGATCGTGGCCGCCCTCAACAAGATCGACCTGCCGGCGGCCGACCCGGACCGCTACGCGGCGGAGATCGAGAAGGTGCTGGGGGTGCCGGCCGATCAGATCCTGCGCATCTCGGCCAAGACCGGCGCCGGCGTGGCCGAACTGCTCGACGCCATCGTGGCGCGCATCCCCCCGCCCACCGGCGACGCCGCCGCCCCCCTGCAGGGGCTGATCTTCGACTCCTACTACGACCAGTACCGGGGGGTGGTCAGCGCCATCCGGGTCATGAACGGCACCCTCGAGTCGGGCTCCAAGGTCCGCTTCATGCAGACCGGGCGCACCCACGACGTGGAGGAGATCGGGGTGCGCACCCCGGCCACCGTGGCGGTCGACTCCATCGGCCCCGGCGAGGTCGGCTACCTGATCGCCGGCATCAAAGACGTGGGCGAGGCCCGCTCCGGCGAGACCGTCACCTCGGCGGCCAAACCGGCCGACAAGGCCCTGGAGGGCTACCAGGACCCCAAGCCCATGGTGTTCTGCGGGCTGTACCCGGTGGAGGGCGACGACTTCGCCAACCTGCGGGAAGCCCTGGAGAAGCTGCGCCTCAACGACGCCTCGGTCACCTACGAGCCCGAGACCTCCGGCGCCCTCGGCTTCGGGTTCCGCTGCGGTTTCCTCGGCCTTTTGCACATGGAGATCGTCCGGGAGCGCCTGGAGCGCGAGTTCGACCTGTCGCTCATCGCCACCGCCCCCTCGGTGGAGTACCGGGCCCATCTGACCGACGGCTCGGTGGTGGAGGTCCACAACCCCTCCGAGATGCCCGAACCGCAGAAGCTGGAGTCGATCGAGGAGCCGTTCCTGCAGGCCACCATCCTCACCCCCACCGAGTACACCGGCACCCTGATGGACCTGTGCCAGTCCCGGCGGGGGGACATGGTGCGCATGGAGTACCTGTCCCCGGAGCGGCTGGAGATGGTCTACCGCATCCCCCTGGCCGAGGTGGTCATCGACTTCTTCGACGCCCTGAAGAGCCGCACCAAGGGCTACGCGTCGCTGGACTACGAGCAGGCCGGCTGGGACCAGGCCGACCTGGTGAAGATCGACGTGCTGCTCAACGGGGTGCCGGTCGACGCCTTCTCGGCCATCGTGCACAAGGGGGCGGCCCAGGAGTACGGCCGGCGGATGACCGAACGGCTGCGCAGCCTCATCCCCCGCCAGATGTTCGACGTGCCCATCCAGGCGGCCGTCGGCGGGCGGATCATCGCCCGAGAGACGGTCAAGGCCAAGCGCAAGGACGTACTGGCCAAGTGCTACGGCGGTGACATCACCCGCAAGCGCAAGCTCCTCGAGAAGCAGAAGGAGGGGAAGAAGCGCATGAAAAATATCGGCCGCGTCGAGGTCCCCCAGGAAGCCTTCATCCAGGCGCTGCGGCTGGAGGAGTAGCCGCCTCCCGGTACAGGCGGTCAATCTCCGCCCGCCCCGACGGCTCCAGCAGGGCCACCGTGTGGGCGCCGGCGTCGAGGATGCGGGCGCTGCTGCACAGGTAGGGGACGCCTTGCTGCTCGCACCACTCCAGCACCCGCCGGGGCGCCGGCCACGGGCCGCGCACGGCGGCCACGTCGCCCAGCAGCGACGCGGAGGCCGGCGGGCGGGCGCCGACCACCACCCCCAGATGCTCCACCCCGGCCTCCCGCAGGTCCTCGACGGCCGGCAGCTCGGCCAGGACGGCAGCGATGCTGCCCCGCAGGTGGCGGCCCAGCCGGCCCACCACCGCCTGGAGCTCCTCGGCCGCCCGGCCCCGGCGGCCGCCGGCCGGGGCCGCCGTCAAGCGGACGGCCAGGACCGCCCCCTCCGGCTCCGCCTCGCGCACCAGGTCGACCCACGGCCCGAACGGGCCGGGCACCTCTATCAGGTCGATCCCCAGCTCCACCGCCCGGCGGATGGTGTTGACGGCGGCGGCCCGCCGGGCCGGTTCGCCCCACATGCCGGTGGTCCGCAGCCCGGCCAGGCCCAGGCCGATCCGGCCGACCGACCGCCCCCCCAACTGTGTCGTGCCCCTCATCCTGCCTTTTCTAGTTCTGCTCCCGGGGAACGACGTGGATGCGATATCGGCCTGGCACTCGGTATCGTTGAGTGCCAGAGTGCTCGACGATCGCAAGGCCGCCATCCTCCGTGCCGTGGTGGAGGAGTACATCCAGACCGCCCAGCCGGTGGGGTCTGCGGCGGTGGCGCGCGTGCCCGGAATGACCGTGTCGCCGGCCACCGTCCGCAACGAGATGGGCGCCCTCGAACGGGAGGGCTACCTGGCCCAGCCGCACACCAGCGCCGGGCGGATCCCGACCGACAAGGGATACCGGTTCTTCGTTGACGCCCTGGCCCCCACCGGCGGCCGGCTGGACCCCGCCCAGTCCCAGCAGGTGCGCAGCTTCTTCGCCCAGGCCCACGGGGAGCTGGAGCGGATGCTGTCCGACACGTCCCGTTTTCTGGCCGGGCTGACCGACTACGCCGCCGTGGTCATCCGCGACGCCGACGACCCGGCCCGGATCCGCTCGGTGCAGCTGGTGTCGCTGGCGCCGCGGGTGGTGCTGCTGGTGGTCGTGCTGGCCAGCGGGGCCATCGAGAAGCGGACCCTGGAGCTGGGGGCCGACGCCGACGACCTGGTGGTCAGCGCGGCCTCGGTCCGGCTGGCCTCCCACCTGGTCGGCTCGACGTTCGGCAAGCTGCCCGCCGTGCCACCCTGCGACCGGCCCGAGGTGGACCAGGTCGTGGCCGCCGCGCTGTCCTCGCTGGCCCACCCGACGCCCGACGCCGACCACCAGCCGCAGGTGTTCGTAGGGGGCGCCTCCCGCATGGCCGCCGCCTTCGACGCCGTGGTCACCATCCGCCAGGTGCTCGACACCCTCGAGCAGCAGTACGTGCTGGTCACCCTGATCAAGGACGTCCTCGACCGCGGCCTGTCGGTGGCCATCGGGGCCGAGCACGGGGTGCAGCCGCTGGCCGACTGCTCCATCGTGGTGGCCCCATATGAGATCGAGGGTGAACCGGCCGGTACGGTGGGGATACTTGGGCCGACCCGTATGCACTACGAACAGACCCTTGCAGCAGTAGCGGTAGTGAGCAAGAGGCTCGGCCAGACGCTGAGCAAGGGTCCAGAGGAAAGGTAGGCGCGTTGCCTGTGGCGGCCACAGACGACTTCTACGAGCTGCTCGGCGTGTCCAAGAACGCGTCGACCGACGAGATCAAAAAGGCGTACCTGCGCCTGGCCCGGGAGCTGCATCCCGACGCCAACCCGGGCGACGCCGCCGCCGAGGAGCGCTTC
>JAKAXG010000096.1 GCA_021827225.1 Actinomycetes bacterium
CCTTGGCCGGGTCCATCGGGTCCCGGGGGACGGCGATGGTGGCGCACTGGTAGCCCTTCGGGCCGTCGCTGCCGTTGCAGGCCGCCCAGTGGACGGCGGCCGCCGCTCCCCCGCCCGTCGTCGCCGGGCCGGGGGACGACGACGGGGGCGGCGAGGTGCTCGACGGGACGGCCCGGGGCCGGGCGGAGGAACCGCAGCCGGCGATGAGCAGGACGGAGAGGGCCAGCGCCGCCGCTCGCGCCCGGCCGGAAGCTCGCTTCATTACCCGGGGGACACTATTCGCCGCGAGGCGCCACCGAGCCGCGGCGGGCCCGCTGAGAGCCGGGACAGGCTGTTACGGTGCGGGAATGCCCGATCCCGCCCTGGCGCCGTTCCTGTCCGCCGAGCGCGACCGCATCGTAGAGACCCTCTTCGAGTGGCTGCGCATCCCGTCGATCTCCGCCGACCCGGGCCACGCCGCCGACGTGCGCCGCTCCGCGGAGTTCTGCGCCGGCCTCATGCGCGCCGCCGGCCTGGACAACGTCACGCTGCTGGAGACCCCGGGCCTGCCCGCCGTGTACGGCGACTGGTGCCACGCCGGCCCCGACGCCCCCACCGTCTTGGTGTACGGCCACCACGACGTGCAGCCGGTGGACCCGCTCGACGAGTGGACCAGCCCGCCGTTCGAGCCGGTCATCGTGGACGGGGAGTGCCGGGCCCGGGGGGCCATCGACGACAAGGGCCAGACCCTCTACCAGATCGAGGCGGCCCGGGGCCTGCTCGCCGCCGGCGGCCGGCTGCCGGTGAACCTCAAGTTCCTGATCGAGGGCGAGGAGGAGGTGGGCAGCGCCAACTTCGAGGATCTCCTGGAGCGGGAGTCGGCCCGGCTGGCGTGCGACATCGTCGTGGTCTCCGACACCGGCATGATCAGCCCCGAGGTGCCCTCGACGACCGTCGGGATGCGGGGTCTGGTCGCGTTCGACGTGGCGCTGCGCACCGCCTCGATCGATCTGCACAGCGGCATGTGGGGCGGGACGGTCCCCAACGCCGCCCTGGTCGCCGCCCGGCTGGTGTCCGCCCTGCACGACGGATCCGGCCGGGTGACCCTGCCCGGCTTCTACGACCGGGTCCGCAACCTGTCGCCGGTGGAGAAGTCCTCCCTGGACGCCCAGCCCTTCGACGAGGCGGACTTCCGCGCCGCCGCCGGCGGGGTCCCCTACCTGGAGGGCGAGGCCGGCTTCAGCCCCCTCGAGCGGGTCGGGGTGCGCCCCACCGCCGAGGTGGTGGGCCTGCACAGCGGCTACGGCGGGCCGGGCATCAAGACCATCGTCCCGGCCACCGCCGGGTTCAAGGTGGCGTTCCGCCTGGTGCCCGACCAGCGTCCCGAGGACGTGGAGCCGGCGTTCCGGGCGTGGCTGGCCGAGCGGGTGCCGGCCGGCGTAGAGGTCGCCGTCACCCCGGAGGGCGGCGTGGCCCCGGCGCTCACCCCGGTCGACCACCCGGCGGTCGGCGCGCTCAGCCGGACCATCGCCGGTATCTGGGGCAGGCCGCCGCTGTTCACCCGCGAGGGCGGCAGCGGGCCGGAGGAGGCTCTCGGGCGGGTCCTGGCGGCACCGGTCCTGTTCCTCGGGGTGGGCCTGCCCGGTGACCGCATCCACGCCCCGAACGAGCGGATGGTCATGGACCAGTTCTGGAAGGGCCTGCTGGCGGCCGGCGAGCTGCTGCTCGAGCTGGGGGGCCGGTGAGCGCCCCCATCCCGGCCGACGCCCACGAGTGGGTCAGCTTCGACGACCCCGACGAGCTGCGGACCTGGGTGTTCGACGTCACCTTCCTGCTGTCGCGCTGGGAGTGCATCTTCGGCCGGGGATGCCAGGGGGTGCTGACCGGCCCGGCCCCCGAGCTCGAACAGGGCTGCTGCTCCTACGGCGCCCACTTCACCGACGACGCCGACGTGGCCCGCGTCGAGAAGGCGGCCCGCAGGCTGAAGGCGGCGGATTGGCAGTTCGCCAGGGAGGGCAAGCGGAACGGGGTGGTCACCACCGAGGCGGACGGCACCCGCATCACCCGCCTGGTCGACGACGCCTGCATCTTCTTGAACCGCCCGGGCTTCCCCACCGGGGCCGGCTGCGCCCTGCACCAGGCCGCCGTCCGCCAGGGTCGCGAGCCGCTGGAGCTCAAGCCGGACGTGTGCTGGCAGCTACCGCTGCGGAGGGAGGACACCACCGCCGACGACGGGCGGGTGTGGTCCCGGGTCACCCAGTGGGACCGCCGGCACTGGGGCGGTGGCGGGGAGGAGTTCCACTGGTGGTGCACCGAGGCCCCGGAGGCCTTCCACGGCCGCCGGCCGGTCTACCAGGCCATGGCCGCCGAGCTGCGGGCCATCGCCGGTGACGCCGTGTACAGCCGCCTGTCCGCCTATCTCGACTCCAGGAGAAAGGGCCGGGTCCCGCTCCCCCACCCCGCCGTGCGGCGGTGACGGCCGCCGCTCCCGAGGGCCCTCAGGCCCGGTGAGGCTCCGGGTCGGAGAACTCGTCGTCGTCCAGGTCCTCCATGGCCAGGCACCAGCTGGCGTGCTCGGCGCCCGGCTCGGCACCGCATTCGGCGCACGGCTCCACGTTCTCCTCGGTAAGCCGCTTCAGAGCACGCGCTTCCTCGAAACGCCGATGCCGTCCCTTTTTCACCCTAAAGCTCCCGTTGGTCGAGAAAAAGCCACGAGCGCGTGGCGGTTGCTCATTGTATCGCCGCTTCGCTCTAAGGTAGTTCCATCGCTGAGGATCTAGACATCGATGCCATGATCAAACGCTTCCAGGCGCGCGCCCGGGCCGTGCGCCAGCGGGGCGTCCCGCCGCTCGAGGGACCGGAACGCAAGCGGTTCATCGACCAGGCGCGCATCGACTTCCAGGACTACGCCATCATCGGCGACGCCAGGGGCCGCATCGAAGACGGCGTCCTCACCCTCACCGTCGACCTGCGTCCTCCCGACGGCCAGGACCGCCCCAGCGGCGACTGAACCGGCGGGGCCGGCGGCGTCCTAGGGCGCCCGGAACGGCCGCCCGGAGGGCTCCTCCAGCACCAGCGACCCGTTGCCGTTGAAGCTGAGCGCGGCGCGCCCCTCCACCAAGGCGCTGACCGCGCTGGCGACCAGATCGGCCCGCCACCCGTGGGCCAGCCTGGACCCCGGGTCGCCGCGCAGGAACGCCGCCACGTCGCTGCGGGTGGCGAGCAGCGAGGCGTCGATGCGCTCGTCGCGCGCCAGCTGCGCCACCCAGGCCATGATCAGCGCGACCGGCGCCCGCAGCTCGCGGGGGACCTCGTCGGCGGGCGGCAGGCACAGCTCCACCGGCGGCAGCTTCCGGCCCCGCTCCACCGCCGCCATGACCTCCTCCACCACCGCCGGCCGCAGATGGCGCCCCTCCAGGCCCCGGATCTTCACCAGGGCGGCGGCGGACGCCGGCGGGCGGTGGGCGATCGCCTGGACCGCCAAATCGGGCAGCACCGAGCGGATCGGCAGGTCCACCTGCTGGGCCCGCCGCTCCCGCCAGGCCGCCACCTCCTGGGCCACGCCCCGCGACGAGCCCTTCAAGGATCGGGCGTCGCGCAGCTTCCACCACGCCTTGCGCGCGTCGGTGGGGCCGTGGGCGCGGATCCGGAGGGACTCGCATTCCTCGTCCGCCCACTCCCGCCGGCCGCTCCGATCGAGGTCGGCGGTGATGGCGTCGGCCAGGGCCAGGAGGAACTCCACGTCGGCCGCCGCGTAGGCCTTCTGCGAATCGGTCAACGGGCGGACCCGCCAGTCGGTGAGGCGGTCCCCCTTGGCCATGTCCCGGCCGAGGAACGCCTGCATCAGCGACCCCAGGCTGGCGGAGGCGTGGCCGGCGAAGCCGGCGGCGATCTGGGTGTCGAGCAGCCGGCTGGGCCCCTGCCCGCAGAACCGCTCGAGGATCTCGAGGTCCTGCTCGGCGGCGTGGGCCACCATGACCCCCGGGCCGGCCAGGATCTCCGCCAGCGGGGCGACGTCGACCTCCAGCGGGTCGACCAGGGCCACCTGGGACGGACCTCCCGGCTCGTCGTTCCAGGCGATCTGCAGCAGCGCCAGGGCCGGCCAGTAGGTGCGCTCGCGGTGGAACTCGGTGTCGAGGGCGTAGCGCTCGGCACCGGCCAGACGGTCGAGCAGTTCCGCGAATTCGGCTTGTCCGACGATCAGACTGATACCAACCTCCTCCGGTTCCGAGACTAAGGCACCGCCCCGGTGTAGCGGCGACGAAGGAGGCGGCCGAGCTGCGCTGGACAAGCAGCATACGAGGCCGTTGCCGAACCCGCGAGCCGACGGGCCGGCCGGACCGCCGGCGGGCCGTTCAGCCGCCGTAGTTCATGCGGGTGTCCTCCATGCGCAGCACCTCGTCGGCCCCCGGGCCGCCGCAGTCGACGACCTCCCCGAGGAACAGGGTGTGGCTGCCGCAGGGGACCTCCTGGTGGACCCGGCAGTCCAGCCAGGCGACGGCTATGTCCAGGACCGGAGCGCCGGTGGCCGCCTCGTGCACGGCGAAGCCGGCCAGGTCGGCGGGGTCGCCGCCGTCCTCGAGCGGTTTGACGAACCGGCGCACCGCGGCCCGGTCCGCCCGAGCCAGCACGTTCAGGGTGAAGACCTGCCCGTCGCGGATCAGCTGGTGGGTCACCGCCGACTCCTCCACGCTGACCGCCAGCAGCTTCGGCTCGGTGGCCACCTGCGTGGCCCAGTTGAGGGTCATCAGGTTGCGCCGGCCGCCGGCCCGGCTGCCCAGCACGTAGAGCCCGCTCGGCAGCGACCACAGGATCCGCCGGCGCCGCCGGTCGTACTCGTCGGGGTCCTGGCCGGGGGGTACCGGCCCGACGATCGCTCCGTCGGTTGCCATCTGGCGGAGGCTACAGCCCCGGCGCTAGCCGGCCGGCGCGTGCAGGCCGGGCGGACCGGCCGGACCCCATTCCGGGTCGAGCTGGCGCAGGAACAGGGCGCACCGCTCCGCCTCCGGGGTCTCCCCGATGGCCTCCGCCGAGGCCCGCAACGCCTCCAGCGAGCGCAGGAACCCCCGGTTGGTCTCCTCCCGCCAGCGGACGTAGCCCGATCCCCGCCACCCGGCGGCCCGCAGGGCGTCGAGTCCCCGGTGGTACCCCACCCGGGCGTAGGCGTAGGCCTCCACCGGGTCGCGCGCCGACTCGGCCAGGCGCCCCCACCCCTCCAGGAACGTCGGGTGGGCGGCCACCACCTCGGCCAGGGCGGCCCGCCGCTGGTCGCCGGCCAGGTCCAGGGCGTCGGCCAGCGCGGCCCGGGCGTCGGCCGGACCGGGGGGCAGCACCGTCTCGGGGGGGCCGGCGGTGAGCGGCACGGTCGGGTCGTTCGTCATGCCTGCATCGTCGCGCGACGCTGACCGCCGTGGACAAACCAGCGAAGTGCGTTTTCGACCCGATCATCGCCGGCGAGGCGCCCGCCCACCTGGTGCTCGCGGACGCCGACGTGGTGGCCTTTCTCGATATCCGGCCGCTGTTCCCGGGCCACACCCTGGTGGTGCCCCGCCGCCACTACGCCACCGTCGCCGACCTGCCCCCCGAGATGCCCGCCCGGATCTGGGCGGCGGGCGCCCGGGTGGCCGCCGCCCAACGGGCCGTGCTGGGGGCGGAGGGCACGTTCTTCGGTCTCAACGACGTGGTCAGCCAGAGCGTCCCCCACGTCCACCTCCACGTGGTGCCCCGCCGGCCCCGCGACGGGCTCAAGGGGTTCTTCTGGCCCCGGTCGCGCTACCCCGACGACGCCGCCGCGGCCCGCACGGCGGCGGCCCTGCGGGAGGCGCTGCAGCCGGCCGCCCCGCCGGCGGCCCCCGCCGGCCCCGCCACCGGGGTGCGGATCCGCCGGGCGGGGCGTCCCGACGCCGCCGCCCTGGCCGCCATCCTGGCCGCCGGCTCGCTGCGGGCCGAGGAGGACCCGGCGGACGTGGCCGCCTACGAGGCGGCCCTCGACGACATCGCCTCGACGCCCGGAGCTGAGGTGCTGGTGGCGGAGGTCGACGGGTCCGTGGTGGGCATGTGCCAGCTGATCATGTTCCGCCACCTCCAGGAGCGGGGCGGGCTGTGCGCGGAGATCGAGTCCATGCACGTGGCGGAGGCTCACCGGGGCCGGGGCGTCGGCGCCCGGCTGCTGGACGCGGCGGTGGACACGGCCCGCCAGGCGGGCTGCTACCGGGTGCAGCTCACCAGCAACAAGGCCCGGGCCGACGCCCACCGCTTCTACCTGCGCCACGGCTTCGAAGCCTCACACGAAGGCTTCAAGCTCTATCTCAGCCGATGACCAGGACGTGCTGGTTGCTCTTGCCCCGGCGCAGCACGATCCACCGGCCGTGCAGGGCGTCGGCCGGCTCCAGCACCCGGTCCTCGGGCACCCGCCGGCCGTTCACGTACACCGATCCCTGCGACAGCAGCTGGGCGGCGTTGCGACCGGAGGTGGCCAGCCCGGAGCGCAGGAGGGCCTCCCTGACGGTCAGGCCGGCCTCCACCTCCGGGAGGGCCACCTCGGTGCTGGGGGCGTCGTCCAACGCGCTGGCCAGGGTGGCGGCGTCCAGGTCGGCGACGGCCTCGGTGAACAGCACGGCGGCGGCCTGCTGGGCCCGCTCCGCCTCGTCGCGACCGTGGACCATGGCGGTCATCTCCAGGGCCAGGGCCCGCTGGGCCTCCCGCCGCTCGGGCCGCTCGGCCAGCGCCGTCTCCAGCTCCTCGATCCGCTCCCGGTCCAGCATGGTGAACCGGCGCAGGTACCCGCCGGCGTCGGCGTCGCCGGTGCGCAGCCAGAACTGGTAGAAGGCGTAGGGCGATGTCCGCCCGGCGTCGAGCCACACCGCCCCGCTCTCGGTCTTGCCGAACTTGGTGCCGTCGGCCTTGGTCACCAGCGGGGAGGTCAGCCCGTAGGCGGTGGCGCCCCGCAGCCGGCGGATCAGGTCCACCCCCTCGGTGATGTTGCCCCACTGGTCGCTGCCCCCGAGCTGCAGCTCGCAGCCGTAACGGTCGTAGAGCTGAACGAAGTCCCAGGACTGGAGCAGCATGTAGCTGAACTCGGTGAACGACAGGCTCTGCTCCCGGCCCTCCAGGCGCGACCGGACCGAGTCCTTGCGGATCATCTCGTTCACACTGAAAAATTTCCCGACGTCGCGCAGGAACTCCAGCAACCGGGCCGGCGCCAGCCACTCGGAGTTGTCCACCAGGATGGTGTCGCCCCCGCCGTCAACGCCGAGGATGGCCTCGACCTGGGCCCGGATCCCGGCCCGGTTGGCGTCGAGCTCCTCGGGGGTCAGCAGGTTGCGCTCCTCGCTCTTGCCGCTCGGGTCGCCGATCATCCCGGTGCCGCCGCCGACCAGGCCGATGGCCCGGTGGCCGGCGGCCCGCAGGCGGCGCAGGGTGCAGAGCTGCTGCAGGTGGCCGACATGGAGGCTCCCGGCCGACGGGTCGAAGCCGATGTAGGCGGTCATCCGGTCGGCGTCGAGCCGCTTGGCCAGGGTTTCCTCGTCGGTCAGCTGATGGACCAGCCCCCGCCAGCGCAGGTCCTCGAACAGTGAAGGCACCGGACCAGCCTGCCACGCGGCGGCGGCCCGGTCGGGGCGTATACCGGGGCCGGTCAGACTCCGCAGCCGCCCAGGGCCCCCACGTTCGACGGCCGGCGGGCCGACACCGAGTACCGGTTGCGGCCGGACCGTTTCGACTCGTAGAGGGCCTCGTCGGCGGCGGCCACCAGGGACAGCCCGCTGTCAGCGTTGAAGGGGATGGTCGCCAGCCCCGAGCTCAGGGTGACCCCCTGCAGCTCCGCCGGGCCCTTCATGGACGCGGTCACCCGCTCGATCACCCGGATGGCGTCGTGCTGGTCGCAGCGGGGCAGGATGAGGGCGAACTCCTCGCCGCCGTAGCGGGCCACCAGGTCCATCTCCCGCACCGCCCCGGCCAGGACCGAGCTGATGGCCCGCAGCACCTCGTCGCCGCCCAGATGGCCGCGGGTGTCGTTGATCCGCTTGAAGTGGTCCACGTCGAACACCACCAGGCTGAGCGGCTCGCGGGAGCGCTCCGACCGGCTGACCTCCCGGGCCAGGGCGGCGTCGAACTCCCGGCGGTTGGCCAGGCCGGTCAGGCCGTCCATGGCCGCCAGGCGCTCCCGCTCCGCCAGGAGGCGGGCGTTGCGCAGGGCGAGGGCGGCGTGGGTCGCGAACTGCACCAGCATGACCAGGGTGCGCCGGGGCAGCCTGGCGCTGACCGGGTTGCCGCCGTGCTCCAGGAGGACGACTCCCGAGTTGTCGCCGTCGACCTGCAGCGGCAGCACCACCACGTTGGTGGCCCCGGGCAGGAGGCCCGACGCCACCGGGTCCTCCTCGGGGTCGAGCCGGCGGAGGAGCAGAGGGCCCCGGTCCCGCCACGCCGCCACCGCGGCCTGATCGGCCCGGGCCATGGGCGGCACCGGCACCCCGGACACCTCCGCCCCGGGCCCGGCCAGGGCCAGCCCCACGGGAGCGGTGCCCCGGACGTACCACAGGGCCCCCCGACGCAGAGGAAAGGCGGCGAGGAGGGTCTGGAGCAGGATGCCCAGGATCTCCTCCTCCTCGGTGATCCGTTCCAGGCTGGCCGCCATGTCGGCCAGGGCGGCCATCTCGGCCTTGCTGCGCCGCAGCTCGCGCTCGCTGACCGAGGAGAACCCGGCGGTGCAGGCGGCGACCACCCAGAAGCCGATCACCGCCAGGGTGGTCTCGATGGCCGGCGGGGCGGCCACCTCCCGCACGCCCAGAAAGGCGCCGATGCGTCCCGACAGCGACAGGGTGGGGATGAACACGAACAGGAAGGTGTCCCACAGGGCGGTGCGCAGCCCGGCCCGCTCGCTACCGAGCAGGGTGACGGCGATTATCTGCACCGCGAAGAGGACCACCAGGGGGCTTCTCGGCCCGCCCGAAGGCGTGGTGACGGCCGCCAGGTAGATGGCGTCGAGGGGGAGCACGGCCCGGTGCACCATCATCCGGCCCCGCAACTCGCTCCGGCGGTACCACTCGGCCGTCCCGGCGATGAGCAGGTAGCCGGCGCTCACAGGGCCGATCTGGCCGATGTTGACCACGACCTGATCGGGGGCGAACAGGGCGCCGAGAGCCACCAGCACCACGAACCCGATGCGGACGATGAGCAGCAGCCCGAGCCGTTCGTCCAGGCTGGTGAGCTCGTGGGAGGCCGGTCTGGCCCGCCAGGGGGCCGTCGACGCCGGCCGGTTCACTGGAATCCGACCGTGTCGTCGGTGCCGTGTTCGGGCGCCGCGGCCACCTTCGGGTCACGCCGGTCGACCAGGGCCTGCACCAGGAGGAACACGCCGACGGCGACCAGCAGGCTGATGGGGATCTTCAGTTCGGTGGCGGCCTGCAGGGACAGGCCCTGCCAGGCGCCGCGGGCCAGGACCATCGGTTCGCCGAAGGCCCCGGGGAAGGTCTCTTCCGGCGCGGCCGGCTTGCTCACCGCCGGTCGGGAGGGCGGGGCCGCCCGGTGGGCGGGGGCGACCACGCTCGGCGCCGGCCGGTAGTCCACCACCGGCTCCACCACCGGAGCGGTACCGGGGATGGCGACCGCGACGACGGGCCGGAGCGGGGCGGCGCCGGCGGCCGCCGCCGGGGTGGAGAGCTTGGTCTTCGTGGTGGCCTTGGCCGTGCTGTTGGCCGTGGCCGGGGGGTTGGCCCTGGCCGTGCTGTTGGCTTTGGCCGGGCGGTTGGCCCGGGCCGGCTGGGCCAGCCTGATCGTGCCGTCGGCCTTGGCCGTGGTGTCGGACCTGGCGGCCTTCGGGGTCGTGGGCCCGGCCGGCTGCACCGTCACCGGCGTGAAGCTGGCCGCCGCCGAGTGCAGGCTGGTCGCCTGGCGGGAGCGGGCGTCACGGCGCAGCCGGGCCCGGTCGTTCTCGCCATTCCTCCACATCCCGGCCCGGTCGGCCCGGGCCGCCTCTGGGTGTCGCTGGTCCGAACGGGCCCATCCCGGGGGGACGTGGGCCTCGGTGACCGAGGCGGCGTGGGTCGCGGGGGCGACGGTGATG
>JAKAXG010000097.1 GCA_021827225.1 Actinomycetes bacterium
GACGAGGAGCGCCCCACCGGCCCCCGGCACCGACAGGTTGATGGAACAGCTTCCGGGCTGGGTGCTGTCCTTCGCCGGCTTCGATCCGGCCGGGGAGAGGACCCGGGAGGCGCTGCTGACGGTAGGCAACGGCTTCATGGCGGCTCGGGGAGCGATGACCCACGTCCGACCCGACGCCGTCCACTACCCGGCGGCCTACGCGGCGGGCGTGTACAACCGGCTCACCTCGGTGGTGGAGGGGCGGGTGCGACAGGACGAGTCGATCGTCAACATCCCCAACTGGCTGGCGCTCACCTACAGCTTCGACGGCGGGGAGTGGTTCGCCAACGGGGTGGGAGGCCTCGAGGATCACGACGTGAGCCTGGATCTGCGCCACCCCCTTCTGACCCGTCAGGCGGTGGCGGTGGACAGCGCGGGCAGGCGCACCCTGCTCAGGGAGCGCCGGCTGGTCTCCATGGAGACGATGCACCTGGCCGCCATCGAGATCCGGCTGCAGCCGCTGAACTGGTCCGGTCGCCTGGCGGTGCGCTCGGTGGTGGACGGCAGGGTGACCAACAGCAACGTTGCTGCTTACCGGCTACTGGCCGCCGGGCACCTGAAGGTCACAGAGGTCGTTCACGACGGGGCGGTCGCCGCTCTGGTCGCCGAGACGATCCAGTCCCGGACCCGGATCGCGGTGGCGGCGCGCACGTGCGTGCGGTCCGCGGCGGCAGCGACCGGTCCTGCCGGTCAGACGATGGACGACGCCGGACTCGTCGGGCAGGAGTTCGCCGTGGAGGCCACCCGCGGGCAGGAGATCGTCGTGGAGAAGACCGTCGGGGTCGTGACCTCCCGCGACGCCGCCGTATCGGAGCCCCTGGCCGAGGCGATGGACATCGCCCGCAACGCACCGGGGTTCGCGCAGGTGCTGGCCGCGCACGCCCGGGCGTGGGACGACCTCTGGCAGCAGTTCGGTATCGACCTGGGCGGTGACGGCGCTGCCGGTGAGGAGAGCCTGGCTGTGCGGCTGCATCTGGTCCACCTCTTGCAGACCCTGTCTCAGCACAGCACCCTTCTCGACGTCGGCGTCCCGGCCCGGGGTCTGCACGGCGAGGCCTACCGGGGGCACGTCTTCTGGGACGAGCTGTTCGTGTTCCCCCTGCTGAACCTGCGCCTCCCGCAACTGACCCGGTCCCTGCTCCTCTACCGTTGGCGACGTCTGCCCCGGGCCCGCCGGCGGGCCGCGGAGCTGGGCTGCCGGGGCGCGTTGTTCCCGTGGCAGAGCGGCTCCGACGGACGGGAGGAGACGCCGGCGGAGTTCTTCAATCCCCGCTCGGGTCGGTGGATGCCTGACAACTCCCGGCGTCAGTACCACGTCAACGCCGCGATCGCCTACAACGTCTGGCAGCACTGGCAGGTGACCGGGGACCTGGGGTTCCTGGTCCGCCACGGCGCCGAGTTGCTGGTCGAGTCGGCCCGGTTCTTCGCCTGCCTCGCCACCCCCGATCCCGGCACCGGCCGCTACCACCTCCGCCGGGTCATGGGCCCCGACGAGTTCCACGACGGCTACCCGGACCGGCCGGGCGAGGGGGTGGACAACAACGCCTACCTCAACGTGATGGCGTCGTGGGCTCTGGCCCGGGCGGCCGACGTCCACGAGATGATCGGCCCCAGCCTCGGCCGCGAGCTGTGGGACCGACTGGCGCTGGACGACGACGAGATGGCTCTCTGGGACCGGGTCGGGCGCGGACTGCGGGTGCCGTTCCTGGGCAACGGCCTGATCGCCCAGTTCGACGGATACGACGAGCTCCTGGAGCTGGACTGGCGTTCCTACAGGGAGCGCTACGGCGACATCGGCCGGCTCGACCTGATCCTGGAGGCGGAAGGCGATTCGGTCACCCGCTACAAGGTGTCCAAGCAGGCTGACACCCTCATGCTCTTCTACCTGTTCCCGGCCGAGGAGCTCACCGCGCTGCTCGACAGGATGGGATATGAGTTCGACCCCCAATCGATTCCCGCCACTGTCGACTACTACCTCGCCCGGACCAGCCACGGCTCGACCCTCAGCCGGGTCGCCCACTCCTGGGTCCTGGCCCGGACGGACCGCACGAGGTCCTGGCGGCTGCTCCGCCAGGCGCTCGTCGCCGACCTCTCCGACGACGGGGGCACCACCGATCGCGGCATCCACCTCGGGGCCATGGCCGGGACCATCGACCTGCTGGAACGCTGCTACACCGGCCTGGACACCCACGGGGGAGCACTCCGCTTCAACCCGCTGCTCCCTGACGAACTGGCCCACCTCAGCCTCGTGCTGCGCTACCGCAACCACATCCTCAGCGTCTATGTCGACCACGACGAGTTGAGGGTGGCTTCCGCCCCCGGCCCCGCCGGGCCGATAACTGTCGTGGCCGGCGGGCATCGCCGCGTGTTTCGTCCCGGCGAGTCAGCGACGTTCAGCCTGGTGCCGAAGCGAGCCCGCCGCCCTGCGGGGTGACGGCCCATTTTTCCCGTCCGGTCCTCGACACGGCGGTGCCAACGGGACAGACTGGTGGAACGGGCCGGGCGAGATCCCGGTCGAGCCCACGGCGTGGGGCAGGGGGGTGGGTGTGCGTTCAGCCGTAGACGTGGCGAGCAGGTCGGGCCGTCAGCCGGGTGCGGCGGCGGCCGAGGTGGCCCGGCTCGACCGGCGGGGGACGATCGTGTCGGTGAACCGGGAATGGACCAGGTTCTGCGTGGCCAACGGCGGCGAGCCGGAGCGCTGCGGCCCCGGCCGGTCCTACCTGGACGTCTGTCTCGAGGCGGCCGACGACGGTTCCCTCGCCGTGGCCGACGCCATACGGTCGGCGGTGAAAGGCGACCTGGTGCCTCCCACGACCCTGGCCATCGCCTGTGACAGTCCCGGCGAGCCCCGCTGGTACGACCTGGCCGTCTATCCCCGGGTGGACGACGCCGGCGTGGTCCTGGGAGCCAACGTGGTTCTCTGGCGGGTGGGCGGCCCGGCGGAGGCGCCGGTACCCGACGGCGGGGTGCTGCCGCTTCTCCGGGAGGCGGCCCGGGCCATCGACCAGCTGTGGCGACAGGCGACCGCCGAACGGCCGACCGCCGAACGGCCGCCCGTGTCGGCCATCCAGCTGGGTGAGGCCAGCCAGGGCGTGCACCGGGCGCTCATCGCTCTGAGCGGGACGGCCCTGGGGTCCGACACGGGGGCGCCGGCCGCCCGGCCGGACCACCTGGTGCTCACCTCCAGCGCGCTGGACGAGGCCATCCAGCACCTGACCCGGTCCAGCCTGGCCCTGCACGGGGCCGCCAAGCGGGCCTCCGAGCCGATGCTGGCCGGCTACGTGGACTCCGCCATCTCCGACCTGGACCGGGCCCTCCAGGATCTGCGCCGTATAGCCTTTCGACGCAGCTGACAGGTAGCCCACACGCGGCTGACCCGCAGCGACAACGGGACCTTGGGCTCTAAGAAGACGGGCCCGGGCAGGGGACGATGAGGCCGGTGCCGGCGGCAGCCGTCACGTTAGGAGGTACGGGGTTGCACGTTGAGCCCTCCGCAGGGGAGATCCCGGAGGCCGAGTGCTGGGAGAAGCTGCGCGGCGCCTCCGTCGGGCGCCTGGCGCTCTCCGCCCGGGCCCTCCCCGTGATCATCCCGGTCCGCTACGTCATCGACGGCACCACCGTCGTCGCCTGCATGGGCTCCGACGCCCCCTTCGGGGCGGTCGTCGACGACGTGGTGGCAGCGTTCTCGGTGGAGTCCATCGACGGCGCCACGGGATCGGGTTGGTGCGTGCACGTGCAGGGCGTCGTGCGCACGGTGCCGACCTCCGGGTCACAGGCGTGTCCGCCGGACGGCGGGCGGTTGTTGCGCCTGGAGCCGGCGGCGGTGGTGGGCCGGCGCCTGACGCTGCCCCAGCCGACGGCTCCGGGCGAGCCGGTCGCCGTCGGCTGACCCGGGGCGAGCCGGCCTCTGCCGTTCACTCCTTGTCCCGGTGGACCAGCCACACCCGGGCCTGAGCCCGCGGCCGCACCACCACCTGGTCGATGTCGACGTGGCTGGGCCGGGTGGCGGCGAAGGCGACCACGTCGGCGATGTCGGCTGCGCTGAGCGGCTTCAGCCCCTCGTACACGGCGTCGGCCCGGTCCTGGTCGCCGCCGAAGCGGACCAGCGAGAACTCGGTCTCGACCATTCCCGGGTCGATCTCGGTCACCCGGACGGGCTGGCCGTTGAGCTCGATGCGCAGCACGTCGTTGACCGCCCGGGCGGCGTGCTTGGCGGCGTTGTAGCCGGCGCCGCCGGCGTAGGGCTCGAACGCCGCCACCGAGCCGATGTTGATCACGTGGCCGTCGCCGGAGGCGACCAGGCGCGGCAGCAGGGCCCGGGTCATGCGCATGAGACCCATGACGTTGGTCTCGTACATCGTCCGCCACCTGGCGTCGTCGGCGTCGGCGATGCGGTCGGCGCCGAGGGCCCCGCCGGCGTTGTTCACCAGCAGCCGGCAGTCGTCACCCACCTGCTCGCAGAAGCGGTCGACCGACTGCTGATCGGTGACGTCCAGGGCCGCCGCCCGGGCCCCGGCGCCGATCTCTTGCGCCAGCGCGGCGATGCGGTCCTCCCTCCTGGCTCCGAGCACCACCTCGAAGCCCTCAACGGCCAGCCGCCGGGCGGTGGCCGCGCCGATCCCGCTCGATGCTCCGGTCACCACGGCGATACCTCGTGCACTCATGGCCCCGAGGCTACGGACAAATGGGAAAGGACCGGTCCCCCCCGAGACCGGTCCTCTTCCCACCCCTGTTGGTTAGCGGTACCCCGGGCTGCGACGTGACTGCATTTCAACTACGACCTGAGTGCGTTGTCGAGGTACGCCCAGGATCGTAGGGACCGGATCCCGCCAGGGAAATGGCCCATAGTGGGCATTTCCGCAGGACCAACCGGGCTAGACCACCCGGGGCGAACAGATCTGTCTAGACCGGCCCGCAGGGCGCTTGGCGATTTGGGGAGTTTCGGGGGGATACTGGGAGGGTGCCCATCGACGTGGACCGGCCGCCGGCACCTACCCGGACGCGCAAGGCGGCCAAGACCTATCCCCTGAAGTGGGTGCTGGTCGGCCTGGCGGTGGTCGCCGCCCTGTTGATCGGTGGCCCGTACTTCTTCTTCAACGTCATCGAGTCCAAGACGCCCAGCCGCCTCCAGCTGCCGGCGGCCACCGGGGCCAGCGCCGCGCCGATCGTGCCCGGGCCGGTGAGCGGCACCTGGAAGGTCGGGCCGGGGTCGCTGGCCGGCTACCGGGTGCACGAAGTCCTGCTGGGCCAGTCCCACACCGCCGTCGGCCGCACGTCCAAGGTGACCGGCGGCCTGGTGATCTCCGGTACCGAGATCACCGCCGCCGACTTCACCGTCGACATGGCCAGCGTCCGCTCCGACACCCGCTCACGGGACGCCCAGTTCAACGGGTTCATCATGCAGACCTACAACTACCCGCACGGCTCGTTCCGCCTGACCTCGCCGATCCAGCTGGGGTCGGTGCCGGCCGTGGGCCAGAGGATCTCCGTCCCGGCCACCGGGGACCTCAACCTGCGGGGGGTCACCCGGCCGGTCACGTTCACCCTCAACGCCGAGCGGCTCCAGGGGGCCATCGACGTCAACGCGGAGATACCGATCACCTACTCGCTGTGGCACATCCCCAACCCCAGCTTCGCGGTAGCGGAGCTGGGCAAGACCGGCGTCATCGAGGTCCTCCTGCACCTGGTACCCGCCTCGGCCTAAGTTCGTCGGCATGGGCGACACCGACCTCACCTTCCGCACGGCCCTCTCCCTCGCCGCGTCGATCCGCTCCAAGGAGCTCAGCCCCGTGGAGCTGATGGACGCCTGTCTGACCCGGGTCGACGAGCTGAACGACCGGGTGAACGCCGTGATCTGGCGCGACGACGAGGAGGCGCGGGCGGCGGCCAGGGCGGCCGAGGATGCTCTGGTCAAAGGGCGGCCCGACGAGCTGCCGCCCTTCCACGGTGTTCCCATCCCGATCAAGGACCTGACGTCGGTGGCCGGATGGCCGGTCACCTACGGATCGCGCGTGGCGCCCGAGGGGGTTTCCGAAGAGGACGAGCTGATCGTCGGCGCCTTCCGCCGGGCCGGGTTCCTCCTGGCCGGCCGCACCAACACCCCCGAGTTCGGGCCGATCACCGCCGCCGAGAACCTCCGCTACGGCCTGTCCCGCAACCCGTGGAACCTGGACCACACCCCCGGCGGCTCCAGCGGCGGAGCGGCGGCGGCCACCGCCGCCGGGATGTTCCCGCTGGCCCACGGCAACGACGGAGGGGGGTCCATCCGCATCCCGGCGTCGTGCTGCGGCCTGGTCGGCCTCAAGGTCAGCCGGGGACGGGTCCCGAAGCTGGTCAACTCCTGGGAGGGAGGAGCGGTGGAGGGGGTGCTCACCCGTGACGTGGCCGACACCGCCGCCGTGCTCGATCTGATCAGCCAGCCCGACCGGGGGGCCTGGTACAACGCCCCGGCTCCCGAGCGGCCCTTCGTCGAGGAGGTGGGAGCCGACCCCGGCCGGCTGAGGATCGGCCTGTTGGAGCAGGCGCCGTTCGGGCTGCCCATCGACCCCGCCTGCACGGAGGCCGCCCGCGCTGCCGCGGCGGTCCTCGAGGGGCTCGGGCACCGGGTGGAACCGGTCACCTACGAGGTGCCCGAGGACTTCCTCGGCGCCTTCCTCAACGTGGTCAACAGCGGTCTGGCCGACTACGAGGACATCGACTGGGAAGGCGCCGAGCCGCACATCCGGCTCTACCGGGCCCGGGCCCAGGGCGTGGACAGCCTGGCCTACGTGCGGGCCGTCCACGCCCTGCAGCGGTTCACCCGCCAGGTGACCTCCCGGTGGGGAGCCGAGTTCGACCTCCTCCTCAGCCCGACCATGACCATTCCGCCGCCGCGCGCCGGCGAAATACTCGAGGCGGTACACGGTGGAGGTGAGGGCGGCCCGGCCCTTCAGGTCTTCCAAATGGCGGTCCTGACATCAGGGTTCAACATGACCGGCCAACCGGCGATATCCCTGCCCACCCATATAGACGGTGACAACCTGCCCATAGGTGTCCAGCTCGTCGCTGGGCCCTGGGAGGAGGCGCTCTTACTGCGCATATCCTCTCAATTGGAGCAGGCGGTGGGCTGGGTCGACCGTCGTCCCGGGCTCTAGGGGCAGCCCCGACCCGCCGGCTGGGGTCAAGTCGGCTGAAGACTTTTTTTCGACAAAGGATTCACAACCGACTCACAAATAGGGTCTATAGCCTTGGCCTCAGCCGGCTCATCCCGATTAACTCGAGGAACCACTTCAGCGTAAGAAGGCGTCTCCTGCTGGTGGCCGGATGGTCGCAGGGAGATGCCCGGTGTGGCGGAGAGCCACTGCGTGCGTCCCTGTTCCGTTGAGTTCGTCGCGGAGGCACGTGGTTCTCCTTCGTCGCGCCACGACGGAAAGGACCCCCCGTGCGACGACGACAGCACCCCCACGTACTCGTTCTTCTGGCCGGCAGCCTCGTCGGTGTGCTCATCTGGGCGGCGCTGGGGCTGCTCGGCACCCCCGGCCGGCGGGTGGCGGCCGAGCCGTTCGGGTCCGGACCCGTCCTGGCCGCATCGGTCTCCTCCCCGGCGGCGGACGGGCTGGCCGAGCCGGACGGCTCGCTCTGGACGTCCACCGGCTCCTGGCCGGCCATCCCCGGCCTGGCCCGGCCCACCATCGGATGGGCGCCCCGGCCCGGCGGCGGGGCGTGGGAGGTGGCCGGCGACGGCGGGGTGTTCGCCCGCGGCGGTGCCCCCTTCTACGGCTCGACCGGCGGGATTCGCCTGGCCCGGCCCATCGTCGGTATGGCCGCCACTCCCGACGGTCACGGCTACTGGCTGGTGGCCAGCGACGGCGGGGTGTTCGCGTTCGGCGACGCCCGCTTCTTCGGCTCGACCGGCGGGATCCGCCTGGCTCAGCCCATCGTCGGTATGGCCGCCACTCCCGACGGTCACGGCTACTGGCTGGTGGCCAGCGACGGCGGGGTGTTCGCGTTCGGCGACGCCCGCTTCTTCGGCTCGACCGGCGGGATCCGCCTGGCTCAGCCCATCGTCGGTATGGCCGCCACTCCCGACGGTCACGGCTACTGGCTGGTGGCCAGCGACGGCGGGATCTTCGCCTTCGGCGACGCCCGCTTCCACGGCTCGACCGGCGGTGTCCGCCTGGCCCAGCCGGTGGTCGGTATGGCCGCCACCCCCACCGGTGCCGGCTACTGGCTGGTGGCCTCGGACGGGGGTGTCTTCCCCTTCGGCGCCGCCCCCTTCGCCGGATCCGCTTCGGGCCGCATCTCCGCCCCGGCCTTGTCGGTCACCAGCCGGGGCAGCGGCTACGACGTGGTGGCGTCGGACGGGTCCGACTGGTCCTTCTCGCCCGGCGCTTCCCCGGTGCGCACCCAGCTACCGGTCCCCGCCGTCGAGCAGGCCTCCCTGCGTCAGGCCGCCGAGGCCCAGAAGGCCGTGAACACCGCCCTGGCCCAGGTGGGCAAGCCGTACGTCGACGGAGCCACCGGTCCCGGCGCCTACGACTGCTCCGGGCTGTCGCTCTACGCCTACGCCTCGGCCGGGATCGGCCTGCCCCGCACGGCCGCCCAGCAGTTCGCCGACACCCCCCACGTCGCCGCCTCGGCGTTGAAGCCCGGGGACCTGGTGTTCTTCTACCCGGGCATCACCCACGTGGGTATATATCTCGGCAATGGGCAGATGGTCGATGCTCCCCATCCCGGTGCGCCCGTGCGGGTGGAGTCCATGCAGTACTTCGGGCCTCTCGAAGGAGCCAGCCAGCCGACGATCGGCCACTGAAAGCTCCCCGGGCGTGTCAGCCGGGCCCCCCTGGGTATGGTGCCGCCCGCACCGTTCATCTAGGAAAGGCGCGCCTTGGCGGTCCGGGTCGAAGTGGAGTACGGGTCCGACCCGCAGTCGGTACGACACGCCCGGTCCTTCGTGGCGTCCACTCTGGCGGCCTGGGATCTCGACGACGTGCGGGAGGTGGCGCTGCTGCTCACCAGCGAGGTGGTGACCAACGCCGTGGTGCACGCCCGCACGGCGTTCCGCGTGGCGATCGAGCTCGACGAGCCGGACCTCATCGTGGAGGTGACGGACCGCAGCCCGGCCGAGCCGGTTCGCCTTCCCGATCCCGATCTGGACTCGGAGGAGGCGGTGCACGGCCGGGGGCTGCGCCTGGTCGACACGCTGGCCGCCAGCTGGGGCTGGCGCAGGGCGGGGACCGGCGGGAAGGTGGTCTGGTTCCTACTGCGGGCCGCCACTCTCTGAGCGCCGTACCCGCAGCCAGGTGATCAGATCCTCGACCCCTTCGGGGGAGTCGGCGTCGTGGGCGTCGAACCACGCCCTCACCTCCTCCGGGCTCACGGTGCCCTCCGCCATGGACAGGAGAAGCATCATGAGCGCCTGGCGCCGGCGGACCGGCAGGTCGCCGATGGCCTCCGCCAGCCGCTCCTGGAACTGCTCCCAGCCATCGGACTGGAGAACCTTCCACCGCTCGCCGTCGGCGAGCTCGGAGGCGAACCGCAGGAAAGAGTCAGCCGGTTCCATGCCGGCTGCCCTACCCGCGGGGTAAGACTTCTCGGCATGGACAGCGGGAAGGCCTTCCACTCACTCGCCTCGGGGATCGACTACCCGATGTTCATCGTCACCACGATGGCGGGCACCGAGCCCTCCGGCTGCCTGGTGGGGTTCGTGACCCAGGGCAGCATCAACCCCATCCGGCTGGTGGTGATGCTCTCCAAGTCCAACCACACGTACCGGGTGGCGCTGCGGGCCAGCCAGCTGGTGGTGCACTTCCTCCACCGCGGCAACCTGGAGCTGTCGGAGCTGTTCGGCGAGGAGACGGGCGACCAGGTGGACAAGTTCGCCGACGTGGACTGGGACCCGGGGCCCGACGGGGTGCCGGTGCTGCGGGGATGTCGGGGATGGGTCGTCGGCCGGGTGCTGGACCGGTGCGACGCCGGAGACCACGTCGGCCACCTGCTCGAGCTGG
>JAKAXG010000098.1 GCA_021827225.1 Actinomycetes bacterium
GGGCACGGTGCTCGTCACGACGCCTGGAGTCTAAGAGAAAGGGGCGCACGGATTGCGGGCACCTCCCTTTCGCCGCTTACGCTCGGGGCGGCAAGCCCTCTTGGAGGAGGAAGACGATGATCACCACACTCGACATCTCTCCTGTCGCCGGGGCGCTGGGAGCGGTCGTCCGGGGACTCGACCTGCGCACGGTGACCGACGAGGAGCAGATCCAGCCGCTGCTCTCCGCCCTGGCCGACCACCTGGTGGTCTTCCTCCCCGAGCAGGACATCGACCTGGACCATCTGGAAAAAGTCACCGACCTTCTCGGTGGCCGGGACGTGACCCCTTTCGTCGCCCCCCTCGAGGATCGGCCCTACGTCATCCGGGTCATCAAGGAACCGGGGGACCAGCTCAACTTCGCTAACGCCTGGCATACCGATCTGAGCTACTTACCCAGCCCGCCGGGCTACACGTTGCTCCACGCCCGGGAGGTGCCAGCCTTCGGCGGCGACACGGTCTGGTCCAACCAGTACCTGGCCTTCGAGACCCTCTCGCCGGGCCTGCGGCGCACCCTGCAGGGGCTGCGGGCGGTGCATTCGGCGGGGATGGCCTACGGCACCGGCGGCGCCCTGGACAAGGTCAAGGGCCTCACCTCGATGGCCATCGAGCCGTCCCCGGAGGCCTACCGCGAGCACACCCACCCGGCGGTGGTCCGCCACCCGGTGACCGGCCGGCCCACCCTCTATGTGAACCCGGTGTACACCACCCGCTTCGAGGGCTGGTCACCGGCCGAGTCGCAGACCCTGCTCAGCCATCTGTACCGCCACAGCATCAACGAGAACTTCACCTGCCGGTTCCGCTGGAGCGCCGGCACCCTGGCCATCTGGGACAACCGGGCCACCATGCACAACGCCCTGAACGACTACTCCGGGGTGCGCCGGGAGATGTACCGCACCAGCGTCAAGGGCGTCCCGTTGGCGGCTTCGGAGCCCGCCTAGCCCCCAGCGGCCCGGCCCCGACCCCGCCGGTCAGGACCGGGTGCTGGTCGGGACGCCCGGCCGCTCGCAGCCCCGCTCGGTCGGGACGACGCCGTGGGAGCGGTAGACGACGTACGGGCGGGTGAGATAGCCGACCGGGGCTCTGGAGACGGGTGGCCGAGTTGTGGATGCCCCCCCCTTTTTCCTGAAGTCTCGGCGACGGGCACGTGCACCACCCGTTCCTGGGCGGAATACGTGTAGACCGTTCCTTCTGGCATTCGATGTGACATGATCGCCCGGGCGGTGACCACTCCGGTCAGCCGGGACGGCGCCAGCGGGGCCGGGCGGCCTGGAGCTCAGCCGGGACGGCGCCAGCCGGCCACCTGCTCGACCACCTCGGCGGTGACCAGGAGCATCTCCTCGCTGGTCGCCGGCCCGGCCAGCTGCAGGGCGGCCGGCAGGGGTGCCCCGGAGGCCACGGGCTGCGAGATCGCCGGTGTGCCGGACAGGTTGAACGGGGCCGCGTAACGGATCTCGGTCAGGCGCCTGGCATCGTCGAGCGACGGTGGCGCCTCGGCCAGCACCGGCATGGCCAGGACGTCCACCGTGGAGAAGACCCGCTTCAACTCCTCGACCCAGGCCCGTCCGGTTTCCCACGCCTCGGCCACCTCGGACCGGTCCAGCAGGGAGGCCAGCTCCAGGCGCTGGGCCACGTCGGGGGAGATCTCCTCCCGGTGCTGGCGCCACAGCTCCTGGTGCACCTGCCAGGCCTCCGCCGCCAGGATGGTCATGACCGCGTGGGTGGCCGCCGCCCATCCCGGCAGCTCGACCGTGGTGACCGATGCACCGGTCCGGCGGGAGTAGGCCTCGAGAGCCGAGTCGAGGGCGGCGTCGATCCAGGCGTCGGCGGGGAGGCGGACCCGCCCCACCCTCGACGCCGGCGCAGTGCCGGCGGTCGAGAAGCCCGGCTCCAGAAGGCGCATGCCCAGGTCGGTGGCGGCGACGGTGGCGGCCATCGGTCCCACCGTGTCGAGGGACGGGGCGAGCGCCAGCACGCCGTCCAGCGGCACCCGGCCCCGGGTGGTCTTGAGCCCCACCACGCCGCAGCAGGCCGCGGGTATCCGGACCGACCCGCCGGTGTCGCTCCCGTAGGCCACATCGGCTTCACCGGTGGCTACGGCCACGGCGGAGCCGCTGGAGGAGCCGCCCGGGACCAGAGCCGGGTCGAGAGGATTGGCCGGGGTGCCGAACCACGGGTTGATCCCGCTGACACCGAAGGCCAGCTCGTGGAGGTTGGTCTTGCCGACGATGACCACCTCGCCGGCCTCCTCGGCCCGCCTGGTGCCGGCCAGGCAGGCGGCGTCGTTGGCAGCCGGGGCGGTGGTGGCGGCGATGACCTTCGAGCCGCCGGTCGTCGGCACCCCCGCCATGTCGATGAGGTCCTTGACCGCCACGGTCGTGGCCCCGTTCGGGATCCCGGCCACGGGCAGGCGGTGGATGAAGACGGCGTCCACGGAGGAAGCTTCGCGCGTGTCAACCGGCTGGGGAGAGGAGTGAGTTCAAGAAGCCCGCCACCACCGGACCGTCCGTAGGTCCGCCGTCGGCCCTGCTGTTCTGGACCACCATGGCGAAGGCCACGTCGCCGTGATAGCCGACGAGCCAGGCGTCGAGGGGCAGGGTGGGCCCGCTGCCGTACTCGGCCGTTCCGGTCTTGGCGTAGGTCCCGGTCGGGAGCCCGGTGCCGGCCGCCGTACCCGATGTCACGACCGACGCCATCATCTGGCGCAGGCTGGAGACGACCGCCGGCGGGATCGGTCGGCCGGGATCGGCGTCGTCGGGGCTGCCGTCGACCAGCCGCGGTAGCCGGGCGGTCCCGCTCCCGACCGCCGCCGCCACCATGGCCATGGCCAGGGGTGACACGACCACCGAGCCCTGGCCGATGGCGCTGGCCGCCAGAGCGGCCCCGTCGGCCGGCGGGGGCACCCTGCCGGGGAAGGCGGGGACCCCCATCCGGAACGGGACGCCGAGGTCGAACGAGGAGGCCACGGCGGGGAAGCTGGCCGGCTTCAGGTGGGAAGCGGCCAGCTGGATGAACGCGGTGTTGCACGACTCGGTGAACGCTCCGGCCAGGTTGGAGACCGGTTGGTCGCCCTCGGCGTTGTGGAACGTCTTGCCGTCGATGGTGGCGGTCGGCGGGCACGACGCCGGGGACGACGGGCTGAGCCCGGTCTCGAACAGCGCCGTGGAGGTGAGGATCTTGAACGTCGAGCCGGGCGGGAACTCACCGTCGAAGGCGGCGTCGAAGCTGCCGGCTGAGGGAAGGCTGGCGGACGCCAGGACCGAACCACTGGTGACCGACACCGCCACCAGGGCGATGGAGCCGGCGCCGTTCGTCCCGCCGGCGCCGGACGCCTGGGCCTGCCCGCCGGCCACCCCGGCCAGGGCGGATTCGGCGGCCCGCTGGACGGCCGGGTCGATGGTCGTGCGGATCGGCGTCCCGGGCCGGGGATCGAACGACTGCAGGGTGGAGACCACCCGGCCGGCGGCCCCCACGACCTGCACCTTGGCCCCGGGCACGCCGGCCAGCTGCTTCTCGTACGCCGCTTCGAGGCCGGTCTGGCCGACGACGCTGCCCGCCGAGTACGGCGGCCCGAGACGGGCCAGCTCCTCGGAGGTGATCGGCCCCACGGAGCCGACCAGATGGGCAGCGAGCCCGGCGGTCACGGCCGTCCGCCGGGTCACGTGCTCGAAAACGGTGCCCGGCGCCGCGTACAGCGCCCCCTGGTTGCCTCCGAGGGCGGCGTACGCCGCCGGGCTCAGGGGGAACACCGGCTCGAAGAACGTCGGGTGGGTGGCCGCCGCGGCCAGGGCCGAACGGACCGAGGCGGCCGGGGCGCCGGCGGCCTCCAGGACGGAGGTGAGCTGTGCCGGGTCCTTGATGCGCGACCCCTCCACGCCGACCAGCACCTCAGCGGCGTCCGCGGTCAGAGGTGCCCCGCCCGCGCCCAGGATGGGGGCTCGCGGCGCCCACTGGTAGCTGACGGCCAGGTGGCCGCCGGCGGGCAGGCCGGGAGCCACGGCGGCGGGTGTCCACTCGACCAGCCACTTGCCGTGGTGCACCGCCAGGCTGACGGTGGTGGTGAGGGTCCACGCCCCGGCACCGGGCAGCCGGTAGGTACTGGTGATACTGGCTGTGCCCCGCCCGGACCGCTCGGACACCGGACCGGCCCGGTGCTCGCCTGACTCGGCGTGCAGGCCGGCGGTATATCCGCCCAGGGTGGTGGCGAACCCGGGGGCGGGGCCGTCCACGAGGCGGGCCATGGCCGCGGTGTCGCCCCGGTTCCAGTCCGACACGAACGCCGACAGCGTCGCGGCGGCGGTGCCCGACGTCCCCCCGCAGCCGCTCAGCCCGGAGGCGATGGTGATGGTGGCCAGCGCGGCCCCCGGGACCCGGACCCGCCGGCCCCTGAGCGGGAGATGGAGCACCGGCAGAAGCTAGCCGGCCGGCCGCCTCGAGGCCGCCCGGTGCTGTAGCTGGGAGTGCCCGGTCCATTACCCTGTCCCGACCATGACATCGGGGAGAAGCAGGGGGCGGCTGGCCCGCGCCGCCGCCGGGATGGTCGTCGCCGGCACGCTCATCGGCGCGTGCGGCTCCGGCCCGGCCCGCCGGGCGTCCGCCCCGTCGACCACGACGCCCCCGTCAACGGCCGCCCCCGCCACTGCGCCGGCTACCACCGCGCCGGCCGCCCCCACCGCCGCGGTGTGCCCGCTCACCCACCTGCCGGCCCCGCACGGCAAGGTGCCGCAGCGGCCGGCCCTGGCCATCAAGGTGGAGAACCTGCCGCAGGCCCGCCCGCAGTACGGCCTGGCCTCGGCCGACGTGGTGTACGAGGAGCCGGTGGAGGGCGGGATCACCCGGTTCATCGTCATATACCAGTGCCATGACGCCTCCCGGGTGGAGCCGGTCCGCTCCGGGCGGCTGATCGACCCGGAGATCGTGAGCCAGTACGGGGCCCACCCCCTGTTCGGGTACGCCGGCGGTATCCAGCCGGCCGTCAACGCCATCGACTCGTCGCCGCTCGTCGACGTGGGGGTGTACCGGGCGGTCAACGCCTACTGGCGGGACCCGAACCGCTACGCCCCGCACAACCTGATCACCTCCACGGCCGAGCTCTACGCCTACGCCGCCGGCATCCACGTGGCGGAGACGCCCCCGCCGCCGACCTTCACCTTCGGCCCGATGGGCGCCGGGTGGAGTCCGGCCGCCAGTGTGCACATCGGCTACACCTACTCGGATCTCACCTGGACGTGGCGGCCCTCGGCCGGGGTCTACTACCGGTCCTACTCCGACACCGGTCCGGCCACGCTCGGGGACGGCGGCCAGATCACGGCCAGCAACGTGATCGTCATGCACGTGGTGATGTACCCCAGCCAGTACGTCGAGGACCCCACCGGCATCCACGAGAACCTGCTGACCCTGACCGGGTCGGGGCCGGCGCAGGTCATCCGTAACGGGGCGGTGATCAACGGCACCTGGCGCCGGCCCACCCTCAGCGCCACCACCACCTACGTCGACGCCGCCGGCCACCCCATCCCCCTCACTCCGGGGCCGACCTGGGTGGAGCTCGTGCCCACGACCGTGGCGGTCAACGTCACCCCCTGACCCGGCCGGCGCCGCCCCCGCCGGCGCCTTCGGTGACGGGAATCCACGTCGCAGGTGGGAAAACGTCACCAGACGCCATGGCGTGTCACCAGTTCGGGCCGGCACTGCATCGAACACACGTTCGATAGACTGGCGGCGTGGCCTACGGGAACCCGCCGGTGCCGTGGAGGGAGCTGGAGGCGGCCCTGTCCGGGAGGAGCCGCCCGTTCCCCTCGCAGGGCGACGGGGGTGACAGCCCCGCCTGGTCCTACAAGCGGCCCGCCTACCAGCCGCCCGCCCCCCTCGACCGTCGGCCCGGCGCCATCCCCTACGCCGAGCTGCACTGCCACTCCAACTTCAGCTTCCTGGACGGCGCCTCCCATCCCGAGGAGCTGGTGGAAGAGGCCGTCCGGCTCGGCCTCGAGAGCCTGGCCCTCACCGACCACGACGGTATGTACGGGGTGGTCCGCTTCGCCGAGGCGGCCCGGGCGGTGGGCCTGCCGACCGTGTTCGGGGCGGAGCTGTCCCTGGGGCTGACCCGCCCGCAGAACGGGGTGGCCGACCCCGAGGGCATCCACCTGCTGGTCCTGGCCCGTGACCCCGTCGGCTACACCCGGTTGTGCCGGGCCATCTCCGTGGCCCATCTGAACGGTCAGGAAAAAGGGCGGCCCGTCATCGACCTCGAGACCCTCTCCGCCATCGGGGCCGGGGCGCGCCCGGAGTTCGGGGCCCTCCCGGTCCGGGTGGGTCAACCGGAGGAGCGGGGGGCGGGGCACTGGGTGGTACTGACCGGCTGCCGCAAGGGGATCGTGCCGGCCGCCCTGGTGGAGCACGGGCCGGCCCGGGCGGCGGCGGAGATGGACCGGCTGCAGCGGCTGTTCGGCCGGGACCAGGTGGTGGTGGAGCTGTGGGACCACGGCGACCCGCTGGACTCGGCCCGCAACGACGCCCTGGTCTCCATCGCGGCGGGCGCCGGCGCCGACATCGTGGCGACCAACAACGTCCACTACCACCACCCGGGTCGGCGCCGGCTGGCCACCGCCCTGGCCGCGGTGCGGGCCCGGCGCAGCCTCGACGACATGGACGGATGGTTGCCGGCGGCCGCCGCCGCCCACCTGCGCAGCGGGGCGGAGCAGCTGCGCCGCTTCGCCCGCTACCCGGGGGTGGTGCAGCGGGCCGCCGATCTGGGCCGGCAGTGTGCCTTCGACCTGACCCTGGTCGCCCCCCGGCTGCCGCCCTACCCGGTCCCCCCCGGGCACACCGAGATGACCTGGTTGCGCCGTCTCACCGAGGAGGGGGCGGCCCGCCGCTACGGCCCCCGGCACGCGCCCCGCCACCCGCGGGCCTGGCCGCAGATCGACTACGAGCTGGACATGATCGAGAAGCTCGGCTTCGCCGGCTACTTCCTCATCGTCTGGGACATCGTGGAGTTCTGCCGGAAAGCCGACATCTTCTGCCAGGGGCGGGGATCGGCGGCCAACTCGGCCGTCTGCTACGCCCTCGGCATCACCAAGGCCGACGCGGTGGCCCTCGGCCTGCTGTTCGAGCGGTTCCTCTCCCCCGAGCGGGACGGCCCCCCCGACATCGACGTGGACATCGAGAGCGGCCGCCGGGAGGAGGCCATCCAGTACGTGTACCGCCGCTACGGCAGGGGGGCGGCGGCGCAGGTGGCCAACGTGATCACCTACCGGCCCCGCTCCGCGGTGCGGGACATGGGCAAGGCGCTCGGCGCCGCCCCCGGCCAGCTCGACGCCTGGTCCAAGCAGGTGGACGCCTGGGGGCCGTTGTCGGCGACCGACGACCACGAGATACCCGAGCAGGTGATGGCCCTGGCCGGCGAGGTGCAGCACTTCCCCCGCCATCTCGGCATCCACTCGGGCGGCATGGTGCTCTGTGACCGGCCCGTGTCGGAGGTGTGCCCGGTGGAGTGGGCCCGTATGGCCGACCGCAGCGTCCTGCAGTGGGACAAGGACGACTGCGCGGCGGCCGGCCTGGTCAAGTTCGACATGCTGGGGCTCGGCATGCTCACCGTGCTGCACGCCGCGGTGGATCACGTCCGGGCCTTCCACGGCGCGGAGATCGACCTGGCCGACCTGCCCCAGGAGGAGGCCGTCTACGAGATGCTGTGCCGGGCCGACTCGGTGGGGGTGTTCCAGGTGGAGAGCCGGGCCCAGATGGCCACCCTGCCCCGGCTCAAACCCCGCACCTTCTACGACCTGGTGGTGGAGGTCGCCCTCATCCGGCCGGGGCCCATCCAGGGCGGATCGGTGCACCCGTACATCCGCCGGCGCAACGGCAGCGAAGCGGTCACCTACCTGCACCCGCTCCTGGAGAAGAGCCTGGCCAAGACCCTGGGGGTGCCGTTGTTCCAGGAGCAGCTCATGCAGATGGCCATCGACGTGGCCGGCTTCACCCCGGCCGAATCCGACCGGCTGCGCCAGGCGATGGGATCCAAGCGCAGCGTGGAGAAGATGGAGCGGCTGAAGGCCCGGCTCTACGACGGCATGGCGGAGCGGGGCATCACCGGCGGGGTGGCCGACGCCATCTGGGACAAGCTGGTCGCCTTCGCCAACTTCGGGTTCCCGGAGAGCCACTCGGTGAGCTTCGCCTACCTCGTGTACTCCTCGGCCTGGATGAAGCACCATTACCCGGCCGGCTTCTGCGCCGGACTGCTCGACGGCCAGCCCATGGGGTTCTGGTCGCCGCAGACCATCGTGGCCGACGCCCGCCGCCACGGGGTGGTGGTGCGCCGGCCCGACATCAACGCCAGCGGGGCCAGGTCGGTGCTCGAGCCCTGCCCGGACAGCACCGGGGGGGCGGCGGTCCGGCTCGGGCTCTCCTACGTCCGGGGGGTGGGGGAGGAGGTGGCCGAGCGGATCGCCGCCGGGCATCCCTACACCGGTATGGAGGACGTGGTCCGCCGCACCGGGATCACCCGGGCGCAGGCCGAGGCGTTGGCCACCGCCGGGGCGTTCGACTGCTTCGGCCTGTCCCGGCGCCGGGCCCTGTGGGGCGCCGGCGCCCTGGCGGCGGCAGGGGCGGAGGCCGGGTCCTCCCGGTCGCGGGTGCCGGCCCCCCGGCTGGCCGGTCTGGTCACCGGAGCGGACGCCCCGCCCCTGCCCGGCATGACCCCGGTGGAGGCCAACCAGGCCGACCTGTGGGCCACCGGGCTGTCGCCGGACAGCTACCCGACGGAGTTCGCCCGGGCCGACCTGGCCGCCGCCGGGGTGGTGACGGCGGCCGGCCTGGTCGAGGTCCCCCCGGGGGCCCGGGTGACGGTGGCCGGGGTGGTGACCCACCGACAGCGGCCGGCGACCGCCCAGGGCGTCACCTTCATGAACCTGGAGGACGAGACCGGGCTGGTCAACGTGGTGGTCTCGGCCGGGGCGTGGAAGCGCTACCGCCGGGCCGCCCGCTCCAGCCCGGCGCTGGTGGTGGAGGGCCGCCTCGAGCGGGTGGAGACGGTGATCAACGTGGTGGCCGAGCGCATCCGGCCGCTCGCCCTCACCCAGAGCGGGGCCCTGCGCTCGCGCGACTTCCGGTAAAGCTTCGGCAAACACAGGCTTTTCCAAGGATCCGTTGCGCGAATCCATAACCGCCGGGCCGACGCTGGCGACATGCCAGCACACCACCCGGCGGCATCGGGAGGTTCCTGATGACCCGCCCCGGACCCATCCGCATCACCCTCTCCGCCGGACTGGGCCAGGCCCGCTTCGCGGCCCTCGGCACCGGCGTCACCGTGGTGGTGACCGACCCGGCCCAGACGGCCGGCTCCGCCCTGGAAGTACAGAACGAGCTGGCCGCCATCGACGCCGCCTGCAGCCGGTTCCGCTCCGACTCCGAGCTGGAGGTCGCCAACCGGGCCCACGGCCACCAGGTGGCGGTGGGCCCGCTCCTGGCCGAGGCCATCGACGTGGCGCTGCGCGCCGCCCGGCTAACCGAGGGCGACGTCGACCCCACCGTGGGCGCCGGTCCGGGGAATCCCGACGGGCCGGGCTGGACCGCCGTGCGCTTCAACCGCCGTTGGGGCACCCTCCAGGTGCCGCCCGGCGTGCGCCTCGATTTGGGCGCCACCGCCAGGGCGCTGGCCGCCGACCGGGCCGCCGCCCGCGTCGCGGCGGCCACCGGTGGAGGGGTGCTGGTGAGAATCGGCAGCGACGTGGCCACCGCCGGCCCGGCGCCGGCGGGCGGCTGGCCCGTCCGCATCGCCGACCGCCACCCCGCCTCCCCGGTGACCCCCGGCCCGGTCGTGCGCATCGACTCCGGGGGTTTGGCCACCTCGAGGGCCCGGGCCGGGGCCGGCCTCCGTCACGTCGCCGGGCCGGCGACCGGGCGGCCGGCGGAAGTGGTGTGGCGGGCCGTCACGGTGGCCGCCACCTCGTGCGTTGAGGCCGCAGCCG
>JAKAXG010000099.1 GCA_021827225.1 Actinomycetes bacterium
AATCGACCCCCACCAGCGCGGCCAGGATGGTGGCCAGCCGGGCATCGGCCCGGTCAACGGTCAGTTGCTTGCCGGCTGTGCCGGCGCCGGCGGCCATGACGGCCGCGCCCGGAGGGCTGGGCGGCTTTGCCCGCCGGGCGCGGTACTGCTCGGGGTCCTCGTGGATCAGGTGCCACCAGGCGACCACTGCCACGATGGCGAAAGCCGGCCACTCGACGGAATAGAACCAGCTGAGCCCGTTGCCGGCCAGTGCTCTGGTTGCCTGCCACCAGCCGGCGGCCAGGCACCCGGGCACCACGATGAAGACGGCCAGATGCAGCAGCATCGCCCTGGGGGAGAGCCACCTGGCGCGAGTCTCCGGCCGGGCACCCGACTTGCTGAGCTGTTCCACCTCGGCCGCGAGGATACTGCTCCGCATCTTCCAGCTGCAGCCGCTTGGGATTGCGATCGCCGACCTCCGGCGGCAGCGGCTCGTTTGGGGCAGACTGATGAAGTGGGGGTTTACAGCGACGCCACGGTCCACCTTTCTTCCGTCCGCGGCCGCCTATGCCTGTCCCGGATGGTGCCGGTCGAGGGGTACGGAAGGCGCGTGTCTTGACCGATCATCCACCGCCCGTACCGGGGGCCGGTCCTGGTCCGGCCGATCCTGGAAGGGCGCCGGTCGGTAGCGGGCGTCGGGTCCTTCTGGTGGCATCGGCATTTGTGCTCTCCGTGGCGCTGGTCGCCGCGCTGTTCGGATGGGACGGCGGCCGTCCGGGGCAGGCCTCAGCCCCGGAACCGGCACATACGGTGGCAGGCAACCCGGAGCACCTGCCGTCCCTGCCGGCCGGCCGGCTGGCGCCGGCGTTCGACCTTCCCCGATTGGGCGGCGGCCCCACGGTGTCGTCAAAGGCATTTGCCGGTACTCCGCTGGTGGTCAATTTCTTCGCGTCGTGGTGCCCGAACTGCATCGACGAGATGAGGACGTTCGCCGTCGAGGCCGAGGCGGTGCGAGGCCGGGTTTCCTTCGTCGGGGTCGATCTGAACGATCCCGACCTGCAGGCCGCCAAGGCGGTCGTCGCCCGGGCGGCCGTCCGCTATCCGGTGGGGGTCGACAGGGCGGCGGGCATCGCCGCCGCCTACTGGGTCGTGGCCCTTCCGACGACGGTGTTCATCGACCGCCGCGGCCGGCTGCTGGGGGAGGCCTTCGGAGCCCAGTCACCCGGCCAGCTGCGGGCGTGGGTACGCCGCCTCGAGAATACCTAGCGGTGCTCCTCCGGGGGGCTGCCACACCGGCACCGGGCAGGCACGCCAGAGCCAAGGAGTTGACTGCGTCGGCCCGGTCGTCCGGGTCAGCTGGGGGCACCCGCCGCGCCCGCCGGAACCGGGTGGGGATGGGCGGTTCGGTAGGCGTCGAAATCGAACCCCGGCTTGCCTTCCTCTCCGTCCAGGAACTTGGTGGCGGCTGCCTTCCCGTTGTCGAAGAGCCAATTGGCGGTCTCGGGGTCGATGTCGAAGTCGGTGGCGCGTACTCCGGTCGTGTCGACGAAGATGGTCCGGTCGACGACGGCGGGGTCTTCGAGGTGCATGGCGTCGTAGAAGCCGGTCATGGTGGCGAGCATGGCCTTCGCCATGTCGATCGTGCCGTGGATCGGCTTGGTGGTCGGCTTGGCGGGGGTCGGTCGGGCTGACAGCTTGATCCCGATCGTCGGCCAGCGCGGCTGTTGGCCGGCTGGGACGTCGAATATGTCGACCGGGAAGTTCGACAGCATCCCCCCGTCGACCAGCCAGCACTTCTGCGCGTCCGGGCCGGGAAGGATCACCGGCCGGTAGAAGAACGGGATGGACATCGAAGCCCGCACCGCGTCCACAACCCGGGCTTCCGCGGCGGTCGCCTGGTAGTGGTGGTAATCCCAGGGCAGGCGGGTCAGCCGGTGCTGGGAGATATCAGACGTGACGGCCACGAAGCGGTACTCGCAGTCGGGAGGAAGAGGCCTGTCGGTGTCGACGTACCTGACGTCGCTGAAGGTGGTCACTCCCCGGGCGGCCAGGAGGCCGCCCAGCCATGCCTCCAGGTAGTCGCCCTTGTAGACGCCGTGCTCGGCTATCAGCGCCACGGCCTGGCCCAACAGGCCGAGTCTGGCCAGGAAGTCACCGTCGCGGAACCGCAGGTACTCCACGCTGCGCATGATCTCCTCCAACTCGGTGGCGGGGTAGCCGGCTGCCACGAGCGAGCCGACTATGGCCCCAGCGGAGGTTCCGGCCACCCGGTTGAAGCGATAGCCCCTCTCCTCGAGCACGCTCAGCGCGCCCACCAGGGCGATGCCTTTTACTCCGCCGCCCTCGAGTACCAGATCCGCCCTCTTGTCCCCTGTCATAGCCCACCTCCGGCCAGCACGAAAACGAACCGTGCCTTCAGCATCATCATCCGGAGACTGTCCGGTAGGGCCCAATGATCGTTTTTACGCTGCGGGTGAGCGGTGGCCCGAGTGTCAGTAACGAGGCTGCTCCCGCAGGAGGGGGACACCCTGGCCCAGCGTCACCTTGCCCCGCAGGTCGAACGTCGCCTCCCGGCTGGCCACTGGCAGCCCCTCGATGCTCAGGGCGGCGCTGGCGGTGCAGTTCCCGCACCTGATGGCGACGAGATCGCCGTACGCCACGACGGCGAGGACGCCTCTGAGGATGAAGAGCAGGTTGAGCTCCAGGTGTATGCGGCCGATCCGTACCTCGTCGACGACCAGGTCGATGTAGGGGTGATGCACAGAGGTGACCCGGTGAGTGGCCAGCTGCACGACCTCGCTGGTTCCCGGCGCCTGCGCCGTTCGCCGGGCCGCCGCCACCAGCTCGGCGTGCTTGCTCCAGGCGCGAACCAGGAGGTCGACGACATCGAGTTGGAGAAGGTTCCCGGTGGCCTCCGTCACCTCGTGCTGCAGGGCATCGTGCACGTTGGCCGACAGGCGGTGGGCGTCGGCCACGGCCTCGAGGAGGGCCTGCCGACTGAGCAGTGAGTCGACAGCGGCGCCGGCGTCAGGCGTGCCGAACAGGAGGCTGCCGGCCGTGACGGTTTGTTCTGTGGGCGCGGTGATGGTTGTCATGGTTGGCCTCCCAGGTGTGGAGCGCCGGTATCGGAATGGGGCTCGACGCGGATGTGGACGGTCTTCGTCGCGTCCCGGTCCGCTGGTGCCAGGTCCGTCGAGCCGAGGTCGGGATAGGGCACGGCGTGTGGTGGCTGTCGCGGTGGGGTGCGCCGGGTACGAGCCCGGCATCGCAGCAGGTGGGCCACCAGCCCCAGCAGGGCTACGGCTGCGGCAGCGAGGATGAACGGCCACGCCGGCGTGCCCCCGGAGGTGGGCGGCACGGCCACCACATCGAACGGCGCCGAGGTGGCTGACATCGACGAGCCGTCCTCGAGCGCGGCGGTGGCAGTGAGGGTGTAGCCGTTGTGGATCTGGCCCACGGACAGGTCGTGGAACTCGGCTGTCCACACTTCGTCCTGCCCGGGGACGACTGCTTCCTCCGTCATGGTGACGGTGGTGGAGCCGAGAAGGACTGCCGAAGCCGGTCCCGTGTCCTCCGTGATCTTCAGCGTCACGCTCGGTAGCGCCACCGAGGTGACCACAGAACCGGTCGTGGAGGTTGGAGTGGTGGGAGGTGCCGTGGTGGTGGTGGTGGTCGTGGTGGTGGTGGTGGTGGTGGACGTCGTGGTGGTGGACGTCGTCGTCGTGGACGTCGTCGTCCGGGAGGTCGATGACGTCGTGCTCGGCGAAGTGGTGATAGAGGTGGAGGAGGAGGCCGGCACGGTCAGGCGGACTTCTACCCGGAAAGGATTTCCGGCGACGACTGTGAGCGGCTGCCTCGTGAATGACAGCTCCGCACCCGTGGCCGCAAGCCTTGGCGGCCCATGGGCGGCGGCTACGCCGACGAGGGGAAGAGCGACCGCCGCGCACAGCACGAGAACCCGCCGTTCCACACGGCGCGCCCACCGCAGTCGATGCCGCCGCGACGGCCGGCCCATCCCATCCACGTGGCGAGCGTGGGGAGATACCCACCCTGTCCGGTAGGGCCGAAAGAGAGAGCCGAAGAAAACTGGTGAGGAGAGCCCGAGGTCGGCTTCGAACCGACGACCTGACGCTTACAAGGCCGATCCAGGTCATTTCATGACCAGCGACGTTTCGCGGAAAGTGGCGTTGACCTGCACTTTTACTGACGGCCGGTGTCGGGCTATGACGGGATTTTCTGACCCGTTCGCGCACGAATCGCGCACGACGGTTGGCCAGAAGAAGTATCAGGTCGCCGGTTCTGTCCCAGAGTCCGGACATACTCGACACCGTGGTCTCCCCAGACGTGCCGGACGACGAGCCGTTGACCCAGTACGGGCTCGAGGGCGACGACCCGCCGTTCCGCAACGCCACGAGGTCGTACGAGTCCGAAGTGTCGCTCATCCGGGGTCGGCTGAATGCTCGCGAGGCGGCGACCCTGATCCGTCGCCAGGGTGAGCGATACGAGGTGACCGATCGGGACCGGGTCCGCCACACGACGGCGGGTCGCCTCCGCGCCGCTGGTTTCATGGTTCGTGCCACGCCAAGCCGGCGGATCCCCGGTCACGTGTCCGCCGAACTCCAGAGCCCGGAGGATGTGTGGGACAATTCTGCTCGGAGTCGGTTCGATGAATGCTTTGAGGAGTGAGGAGGTGACCGCCAGTGTCTGACCTAGCCGAGATCGCCGAGGGCGGCCGCCCCTGGTTGCCGACCGAAACGACTGTGCCCGGCGAGATCCTGCACCGCTACAACATGCCCCTGGTCGGGGTCATCGAGCAGCACGGGGTCCGCTATCTGTTCCAGTGTTGGGGTGGCGAGGTGGAACGGGCCAACTTGTGGCTGTACACCCGCCTGACCGAGGAGCAGGACCGCCATCTTGCTGACGAGACTCGCCAGTTCACCGAGGCTTTGGATGACGCCACCCGTGGCGAGGGGGTGCTCGCCGTCGCGCTCGACGGGCGCATCGTCGCCTGGGAGCCCGTACCAGACGTAGATGAGCCTATGGCCGAGATCATCGACCTGCTCAGCGATCGGGCTCTCACCGTCCTCCAGGAGGAGTCGCGGGCCGTCAAGGGGCTCAGGGCGACTGCCTGATCCGAGCGCGGTCACAGCTGGCGCCAGCCGGCCCGGGCTGGTGCCCCAACCTGGCCACGACGAGTTGGGCACCTTCGGCTGAACGCTGGTGCACCCGTGACCGAGCGGATGCCCCTCTACATGCCCGGCGGACCGTCGGGACGTTCTGGGTGAACATTCGGGGCTCGGTCTCGGGAAACAGGGCGGGCCTTGCAGTGCGCCGAGCCGTCGATCGGCCCTACTGCCAAGAGCTGACTTGGATCCCCCTACGGTGTTCCAGATCGGGTGCTCTGTGGCCGTGTTGCGGTCCTGCATGTGTGGCTGATGACGGCTAACCGGGGCGGGCATGCAGTAGGGAACTGCCCAGGGCGGTCCTTCGGTACAGGACCTCGTGTCCGTGTCGTGCTGTGGTGACAAGCCCGGCATTGCGTAAGGCGATGAGGTGGCCGGATGCTCCTGCTGGGCTGAGCCCGATGTGGGCGGCCACGGCTGTTGTGGAGAGAGGGCGTTCGAGGGTGGTGAGTACGACCGCTCGGGTGCGTCCTATGAGCTTGGCGAGCGCGTCCGGCGGTGCCTGGGGGGAGTTCCACAGCTCTGCGATGCGGCGCGCTGGGTAGGCGATCGTCGGCTGCCAGGGCTCCGCGACCACGGCTGTGGCCACCGGCCATAGGTAGGCGCTGGGCATGAGAACCAAGCCTCGCTCGCCGACCTCGACGGTAGCGTCTCCGCCGTCGTCGACGGCCAGGCCGCGTGTCGTCCAGCGGATCCTGGGATCCAGTTCGTCGAGCACCCGGCGCAGCCCGTAGCTTGCTAGCAGCCGGGTTCGATCCTGGATGTCACGGTCGAGCAGGGCGCGGATGCGGATCCAGAACGGGGCGACCAGCTCTCTCCACACCTCGAATAGGCGGTCGGCCAGGAAGTCTCGTGCCGCGGCGGGGTCGGTGAGGTAGGAGTCGATCAGCTTCTGGTGCCGGGGGTCGGTCACGGTTTGTCGGCACAGATGCAGTTCCCGGGCTATGCGCTCGGCCGGGGTGGCGCGTACCTCGGCGAGTTGTTCTCTCACCCGAGGCGCGGAGGCGTTGGGCGGCGGGGACAGGAAGTCGGGGACGAACCCGCGCAGTGGCTGTACGGCTATGAGCGGGTCGAGGTCGATGCGGGAAACGCGCTCGGCGACAAGGCGGTGCCAGCCCTGATGGTAGGGGCGGGTCCGTTCGTCTACGAAAGTGCGCACCGCACCGGTCGTCTCGAAGAGCGGAGACCATGCGAAGCGCACGTTCATGAGCTCGTCAGCTCCCCGCATGACCAACAGGCTCACGGGGCCAAGATACGCCTATATGC
The DNA here is from genome assembly GCA_021827225.1 of Actinomycetes bacterium. Next base: position 6,429 of record JAKAXG010000099.1, read on the forward strand.
GAATCACTGTCCGTTCGCTGGGCGGCGAGGTCACTGTTGAAGGCGTGGAGATCGGTTCGAGCGGGCCTATCGGGTACCGCCAGGCGCTGGAGTCCCGGGAGTTCACGGCCCTGTGCGCAGCACAGCTGGTGTCGGTCGCCGGCAACTCGATCGCCGCCGTGGCTTTGACGGTACTGGTCTACAGGCGGACGTCGTCGCCGCTGCTGGCATCGCTGACGTTCTCCCTGGCCTTCCTCCCCTACCTGCTTGGCGGCGCTGTCCTTTCGGGCCTGGTCGACCGTGTCCGCCCTCGCCGTCTGGTCACCACCTGCACCGCCGCGTCCGCTGTCGTCGCCGCCGTGATGGCCTGGCCCAAGATGCCAGTACCAGCCCTGCTGGCCCTCCTTTTCGTGATCGGGTCACTGTCCTCGCTGGCCAGTGGCTCACGGGCCGCGCTCGTGCGATCGACGGTCTCTCATGACGCCTACGTTCCCGCCCGGTCGCTCATGCGCATCGCCGCCCAGGTCGCCCAGATCGGCGGAAACGGTGCCGCCGGGGCAGTCCTGGTCGTCCTCGCCCCTAGCGGCGTCCTACTGGTCAACGCGGCCTGCTTCGCCTTGTCGTCGGCACTGGTGCGAACCATCGTCCACGACCACGACCACCTCGGAGGGACAGCGGAGGCGCGCCCGATGGGCTCCCTGCGTGGGGCTAAAGAGGTACTCGGCAACGGTGAACTGCGACGCTTGCTCCTGCTCGGCTGGCTGGCCCCCATGTTCTCCGTGGCGCCCGAAGCGGTCGCCGCTCCCTACGTGGCCGCCCACCACGGCCCCTCCAGCTTGGTGGGCTGGTGGCTCACCGCCCTACCGGTCGGAATCATCATCGGAGACGTTCTCGCAGTCCGGCTACTTGGATCCGATCGCCAGCGACGCTGGGTAGCCCCAGCCGTTGCCGCCAGCTTCGTCCCCTACCTCGTCTTCGCCACCTCGCCCGCCGTCCCCGTCGCTCTGCCACTGCTTGCCGGCGCCGGCCTCTTCAGCTTCTACGGCCTCGGCCTCGACGCCCGAGTTCGCGCCGCCGCCCCGTTGCACCTTTTCACCCGCACCATGACCCTGAACTCGGCGGGACTGATGGCGCTACAGGGGATTGGCTTCACGCTGGCCGGCGCAGCCGCCCAAGCCGTCGGCACCGCCCCAACCATCGCCATAGCCGGGGCCTGCGGAATCGCTACAAGCCTCGCCGTTCTCCGTGCCGATCTCCCAGCTCTGCGGACTGGGCACAGGACGCAGACCGGACTGCGATCGCAGCGACCTCCAAGTGCCGGCGATACCAACGAACACCGCCAGCCTCCAGAGCCTCGGCAACTCGAGCAATCACTTGCCTGCCCGGCGCGACCTGCTCTCGGCGAACAAAGCGCCAGAACACTCCGTCCCGAGCAGCTGCGCTGAGGTCTAGGTGTTCCGAGAGGCACGCCGAATTCGGCGTACTGGGCGGATCGCGTCCCTGGCCGGGATCACGCTCGGTGGCGGGGCCGGCGACCCGTTTCGATCGGAGCGGATTGGGAGGTGGTCCGCTCCCGGCGGGCGCGGGGCGCGGATCAGTCGCTCGGCTCTGCGGGGGCTACCTGGGTCGTGGTGGCAGGCGCGTCGGTAGGACCGACGGGGTGCCTGGTCCCGATGGCAAGCATGGCGGCGGTGGCTGCGAGGCAGGCGCCGACGTTGAGCGCGAGGGTTGGTCCTGACCATGCGACCAGGGCGCCGCTTGCGGCGGCTCCGGCTGCGGCACCGGCGTTGAAGGTGGTGTTGGCCCAGGTTGAGACGAGCGTGCGGTTGCCGCCGCCGGCGGCTCGGTCGACGACGAGGTAGACGACGATCAGGAGCGGTGACAGCGCGGCGCCGTTGAGGGTTAGGACGGCGGCGAGCCAGGCGAGGTTGGGGGTGGCGGCGCCGGCTGCGAGGGTGGCGGCGACCAGTCCGCCGAGCCCGGCAAGCTGCCAGGCGGCCCCGTGCCGGTGAGGGATATGTCCCCAGATCAGCCCTCCTGCGACGCTGCCGAATGCAGAGGCGGCCAGGACGTAGCCAGCAGCGGGGGCCTCGGCGTTCTGGACGGCTCGGGCTGCGACTGCTACGTCGATGACCCCGGTCCCGGCGGAAACTCCGAGCAGCACAACCAGCGCCGCCCGGATCTCCTCCGATCGCAGCGGCCGCCACAGATCGACAGAGGCTTGTGTTGTGGTTGGGTGCGCCTGAGTGGCCGGGGGAGGCACCCTGGCCTGCGGTGCGCGGCTGAGGAGGGTGATGCCGGTGGCGAAGAGGGCAGCGGTCACCCACATGGCGAGCCGGGGGCCCTGCCAGGCGATGAGTCCTCCGGCGAGGAGCGGCCCGACTAGGAACAGGCTGTCTTCGAGGGCGACGTCGAGCGCGAAGGCTCGCTGGCGGTCCGCTTCGGGAATGATCGACGCCCACCGGGCGCGCATCATTGCGCCCACCGGCGGGACCGACAGGCCTGCGGTGGCGCTCAGGACCAGGAACGGTGCCGGCCGGTGGGCGATGCCGGCCAGAAGTGCCAGCCCGGCGAGCGACCCGAGATAGGCGACGCTCAGGATGGCGACACGGCCCCCTCGGTGCTCGTCCCCGAGGAAACGGGCCTTGGCCGGGGCCGACAGGGTGCAGACCGAGAAGACCGCACCGGCCGCGCCGGCCGCAGCAAAAGAACGGGTGGCCTGCTCGACGACGAGCAGCTGGGCGAGCACGAGCGTCCCGTAGGAGAGTCGGCAGATGGACGAGGCGGCGACGGCGCGCCGCGCGGTAGGAAGGCGCAACAGGCGACCGTAGGCCGCCGCACCAGGCAGCAACGACATGAAGAACTCCTCGATGAGGTCCGACGGGCAATGGCCCTGGCTCGGACAGTGACCGGATCGACACCCGTCCCGATCAGGGACGGGACAGCCGGTCAGCTCAATCGCAGAAGCGGTGCACGGCAGCTACGGTAGCCGACAGGCCCAACCCGCACAGATCCACAAGTCCCGGACCCAACCCGAAGTAGCCCCGCAACGCGCCCGGAGAAGCATCGTTCGGGCCCTCCCTCAGGGACTCTCGCTCAAGATCACCTCGACCGCCTCAAGCGCCGTTCTGGCTCGTCGATCACAGAGTCGCTGCCAGTCGGGGAAGCGGGAGGCGCCGTAGCTTGATTCGAGCCGCTTGATGAGGACGTCATCGAAGTCGGGGGTGCGGGTCAAGACGCCCGGTACCCCGACCTGAGCGGCGCCGGCGATGTCAGCTATGGGGTTGTCGCCCACCATCCACACCGAGGTAGGCGCTCCGGCCGCCCGCAGAGCGATCCGGAACGCCCCCGGATGAGGCTTCTCGTAGCCGTGCTCAGCAGAGGTGAGTACAGCATCGACGTGGTTCGCTAAGCCGAGTTGACTCACCAGGGCTGGAAGCTCGGGCACGTGGTTGCTGACAATGACTGGGATTGGCACGGTTTGACGGACATCCACCAAGTGGGGTGTGAGCCCCGGAAAGGATGTCCAGAATGGAGACTGTGGCCAAGAAGAAGCCCCGTCCCCGCCGTGCGTTCACGCCTGAGTTCAAGG
>JAKAXG010000100.1 GCA_021827225.1 Actinomycetes bacterium
CCGCCCGGGTAGCCGAGGCCGAGGAAGCGGGCCACCTTGTCGAACGCCTCCCCCGCGGCGTCGTCGATGGTCTGGCCGAGTAGCCGGTAGTGGCCCTCGGAGGTCATCAGGATGAGCATGGTGTGGCCGCCCGACACCAGCAGCACCACGGCCGGGAGCGCCATCTCCGGGTCCTCCAGGAAGGCGGCGTGGAGATGCCCCTCCATGTGGTTCACCCCGACGAATGGCACCCCCCAGGCCAGGGAGTAGGCCTTGGCCGCGCTGACCCCGACCAGCAGCGAACCGATCAGGCCGGGCCCGATGGTCGCCCCCACCGCGTCCAGGTCCCGCCCGGTCACCCCAGCCCGTGTCATAGCCTCTGCCACAACCGGGGTCAGGAGATCCACGTGGGCCCGGCCGGCGACCTCGGGCACCACTCCGCCGAACGCGGCGTGGATGTCCACCTGGCTCGACACCACCGAGCTCAGCACCTGCCGGCCGTCCGCCACCACCGCCGCCGCGGTCTCGTCACAGGACGTCTCGATGGCCAGCACGGTGGTCATCCCTCACCCCCGGTCTCGTCGACGGTCACGCCCCGGATCCCCTCCTCGATGGAAGCCAGCCGGGCGGCGTGGGCGGCCGAGTCGATGTCGTGGGCCCACATGATCAGCGCGTCCTCCCTGGTCTCCGCGTAGTAGTTCTTGCGCAGCCCCTCCGTCTCGTAGCCGAAGCGGCGGTACATGCTCTGCGCGCCGGTGTTGGACACCCTCACCTCGAGCGTCATGTGCCGGACACCGCGGTCCAGGGCGGCGCGGTGCAGGCTGAGCAGCAGCCGGCTGCCGATCTGGTGGCGCTGCCACGCCGGGTCCACGGCGATGTTGGTCACGTGGCCCTCGTCGAGGCTGACCATGAGCCCGGCGTAGCCGACCACCTTCCCGTCGATCCTGGCCACCACGTAGTGGCGGCTGGAGTGCAGGCTCAGCTCGCTCAGAAACAGCGTCAGCGTCCAGGGCCGGGGGTACACCTGGCCCTCGATCCGCAGCACCGAGCGCAGGTGACGCCGGCGCATCGGCACCAGGTGCACCTCGACGGCGGGGCGGGCGGGGCTCTCCACGTTGCCGGCCTTCACCGCTGCTCCCACCCGATCCGGACGTCGGCACCGCGCAGGTAGGTCGGGCTGACCTTCTCCGGAGCCAGGTCCGGCCGGGTGGCGGCCAGGGCGAGCAGCACGGCGGGTGAAGGATGGTCGAACTCCTCGGGAGCCACACCGAAGCTCCCCGGGACCTCCACCGGCCCGCCGGACCCGGCGAAGTACCGGCGGGCCCCGTCACCGGTGAGGATCACATCGGCGGGGAGGCGGCGCAACTCCTCGGCCAGCGCACCGGGCGAGGCCACGGCCGCCTCCGTCACCGCCACCATGGCCCCGCCGACCGGCTGGTACAGGGCCCAGAAGACCTCGCCCCTCCGGGCGTCCACGACCGAGGCCACCGGCCGGCCGGTCCCCCGGTGGGGGTGGGCCAGGATGTCGAGCGACGACACCGGCACCACCGGGACACCGAGCGCCGAGCCCAGGGCCTTGGCCGTCGCCACCCCGACCCGCAGCCCGGTGAACAGGCCGGGGCCGATGTCCACCGCCACCCTCTGCAACATCTGCAACTCGACACCGGCCAACCGGAGGAGCGACTGGATGGCCGGGGCCAGGGTCTCGCCGTGACGGCGGCCGGCCCGGACGGTGATGGCGGCGGTGATGCCTTCCGGCCCCGACACGGCCACGCCCACCTGGCCCGTGGCGGTGGCGAGGGCGAGGGTCGGCAACGCCGCGCCCCCGGCCGGCGTCCCCGGAGCGGGCGGGTTCGGGGAACCGGCGGTCACACCGGTGATGCCGGTGACGCCGGTCACGTCGGTCACGCCGGCTCCAGGACCCGGCGGGCCAGGTCGTCGCGCCGGGCCTCCCAGGTCGGGCCGACCGGCTGGAGGGTGACGGTGCGGGCCTGCTCGTCGGGTCCGTCATCCCCGTCGATGCGCACGCCGAGGTAGGGGCCGGGCAGGGCCGCCCGGGCCCGCTCGCCCCACTCGACGACCACGACCGACCCGTCCTCGAGCATCTCCGGCAGGGCCAGGTCGACCACCTCGGAGAGCCGCTCCAGCCGGTAGACGTCCACGTGGACCAGGTCGAATCCAGCCGTCGTGGGATAGATGTTCATGAGCGTGAAGGTGGGGCTGGTGACGGCCGCGTCCACGCCGAGGGCCGCCGCCAGCCCCTGGGTGAAGGTGGTCTTGCCGGCGCCGAGGTCCCCCTGCAGCAGGAGCACGTCGCCCGGACGCAGGCACCCGGCCAGGCGGGCGGCGACGGACCGGGTGGCTCGCTCGTCGGGGCAGGAGACCACCAGGCCGTCCACGCCCTCCATGTTGTCGCCGCCGGCTGCCCGGTTCGGCCCGGTCACGGTGCCTCCCCGGACGACCCGGTAGGGGCCGCCACTGCGGATCCGGTGGGGGCCGCCGCTGGTCCGGCGGCGTCGAGGGCCTGGCGGGCCCGGACCATGTCGGCCCGCATCTTGGCCACCACCTCTCCCCCGCCCCTGAGGGCGGCAGCCGGGTGGAAGGTGGGCACGACCACGGCCCGGGTGGTTCCACCCGGGTAGGGGTAGGAACGGCCGCGCAGCCTGGTGATGCCCTCCGACGTGTCGAGCAGCGTCCGGGAGGCGAAGTTGCCCAGGGTGATGATGACCACCGGGTCGATTATGGCGATCTGGGCCTCGAGGTACGGACGGCACGCGTCGATCTCCCCCGGCAGGGGATCCCGATTGTTCGGAGGGCGGCACTTCACCACGTTGGCGATATAGACCTGGCGCCGTTCCAGGCCGGCCTCCTCCGCCAGCAGCTTGTCCAGGAGCTGGCCGGATCGACCCACGAACGGCCGGCCCTGCAGGTCCTCCTCCCGTCCCGGGCCCTCCCCGACCACCATCAGCCGGGCGTGCGGGTCGCCCTCGCCGAACACCACGGTGGTGCGCCCGGACGCCAGGGGGCAGAGGGTGCAGCCGAGGGCCCGCCTCTCCACCTCGACCAGTTGCGACACGGCGGACCATGCTACCGGCGGCGGCGGCCCGGCTCGAAGAGCGGGGCGCGGCGGCGCTCGGGAGGGGCCAGGCCGGCGACCGGGAGGGGGCCACGCCCGCAGCCGGGAGGGGCCACGCCCGCAGCCGGGAGGGGCCACGCCGGCGACCGGGAGGGGGCCACGCCCGCAGCCGGGAGGGGCCACGCCGGTGGCAGCGGAGGCTTTTTTGTGCAGTTGACCGCGCTATACGCATGCCAACTGCACAAAAAACGTCGGGGGATCGGCCCGAAGGATTCCTTCGGGCCAGGGGACCCCGGGCCCCCAGGCGCAGTTGGTACTGTTCGCGCTGGCTGCAGCCATACAGGGCGCGGCCGGAAGGGTCCAGTGATCGTGACCACCCAAGCGAACAACCCATGGGAAGGGCCGGCCGACGGCAGGCCGGCCGATCCGACTCCGCCCGGCTGGACCGCCAGCGCGGGAGACTGGCCTCCTCCCGGAGGCTACCCGCCCCCTCCGCCGGGCGGGGGTTATCCCGGTGGGGGTTACCCGGGCGGCGGCTACCCGGGACCCGGCGGCGGCTACCCGGGACCCGGCGGCGGCTACCCGGGACCCGGCGGCGGCTACCCGGGCTGGACGCCTGAGGGCGGGCCGGCCGGAACGCTGGCCGGCTGGTGGCGCCGGGTCGGTGCCACCATCATCGACGGGATCATCGTCGGGATCCCGATCGGCTTCGTGCTCGGGCTGGTGGGCGCCACGCAGGGCACCATCGAGGCCATCTCGGCCGTCGTGTTCTTCGTGTACCTGATGTTGATGATCGGCCGGCCGAAGGGCCAGACGATCGGGAACATCGGGGTCCGCACCCGGGTGGTCGACGCCCGCAACCCGGCCTACTCGATCACCCCCGGCCGGGCGGCCATCCGGGCGGTGGTGCTGCTCATCCTCCAGGTGACCGTCATCGGCTGGATCCTCGACGTCCTGTGGCCCCTGTGGGACCGCCAGAACCAGACCCTCCACGACAAGGCCGCCGGCAGCGTGGTGGTGCGCAGCGAGTAGCAGGCCTACGCCAGGGCGTCGGCGACGGCCGCCTCCACCACCCAGGCGGCCAGTGACCGGACCACCGCGGCCGGCGCCTGCACCGAACCGGTAGCGGCAGCAACGAGGGCGTCGCCGTCGGCTGCTCCGTGGACCGGATCGAGGGCCCGGGCCAGGCCGTCGTGGCCGGCCTCGGCCAGGAGCCGACATCCGATCTTGTCCACGGCGGCGTTGGTGGCGATGACCCCGATGGTGGTGGCCTCCACCGGTGAGACCGGCGCCGGCACCACGGGCAGGCGGGGACGGTCCAGCCCGTCCCCCGACAGGGCCAGCGCGTCGCCCATGGCGTTGACCGCCACCAGGGCCGACACGATCAGGTCCCCCTCGGTCACCGAGGCCGATCCGAGGCCGGCCGGCCGGGCCGCGTGGCGGCCCCGCCACTTGCCGACGGTGGCGCCGGCGCCGGCGCCGACCGGCCCGCGGCCCACCGCTGCGGCACCGGCCCGGGCGGCCAGGCAGGCGGCATAGCCCGCCTCCGGTCCAGGCCTGACGGCTGGGTTCCCGACCATGAGGTCGAAGATGACCATGCCCACCACGATCGGCACCGGGCCGGCGGGCGTGGGCCAACCGATCCCCCGCTCCTCGCACCAGCGGACCACCCCGTCGCAGGCCGCCAGCCCGAACGCCGAGCCCCCGGTCAGGACCACGGCGTTCACCCGGTCGACCGACCGTCGGGGATCGAGCAGGGCCCATTCCCTGGTCCCGGGAGCCCCGCCTCGGACCTCCCCGGAGACGACCGTGCCGGCGGGGAGAAGCACCACGGAGCAGCCGGTCCGGGCCTGCTCATCGCTCCAGTGGCCGAGCCGGACCCCCGGGACCGACGTGATCACCGGAACCGGGGCCGGGGTCTGCCGGCGGAAGGATCCGTCACACTCAATCCGGCCAAGGGTTCTCGATGTAGACCCGCGGCACCCGGCCGCTGATGGCGCACACCACCTCGTAGGCGATGGTGCCGGTGGCGGTGGCCCACTCCCAGGCCCCGATGACCTCAGAGCCCTGGCGGCCGATCAGCACCACCTCGTCGCCGGCCGCCACCGCCGCGTCCGGGCCGCAGTCGACCAGGAACTGGTCCATCGTCACCGTCCCGGCCATGGGACGGCGCCGGCCGCCGATCAGCACCTGGCCGCCGTCGGCGGCCAGGCGGCGGGGCACACCGTCGGCGTAACCGAGGGGGACGGTCGCCACCACCGAGTCGGCCGTCACCGTGTAGCGGCGGCCGTAGGAGAGCCGCTCGCCGGCGCGGACCTTCTTGGCGAAGGAGACCTGGGCCTTGAGCGACAGCGCCGGTCGCAGATCCGGGACCGGCGGGACATCCGGAGCGGGTCCGGCCGGGGCCAGCCCGTAGAGGGCGATACCGCAGCGGACCATGTCGTAGTGGGCGCCCAGATGCCACAGGGTGCCGCCCGAGTTGGCGGCGTGGCGCAGCCGGGGCTGGACGCCGGCCTCGTCCAGGCGGCCGAGCGCCTCCTCGAAGCGCTCCACCTGGGTATCGGTGAAGGGGTCGTGGACCTCGTCGGACACGGCGAAGTGGGTCCAGAACCCGTCCAGCTCCAGGTGGGGGTCGGCGGCTACCTCCAGGGCCAGGGATACGGCGTCGGCGGGAGCCGCCCCCACCCGGTGCATCCCGGTGTCGACCTTGACATGGACCGGGAACGGCGGGGCGCCGGGACCGGCAGCCCGGGCGACCTCGGCCGACAGGGCCCGCAGGCCGGGCCCGGTGTAGACCGTCGGTGTCAGGGAAGACGCCACCACCTCGGCCATGGCCGCGGGCGGAGGTTCCGAGAGCACCAGGATGGGGGCGGTGATCCCTGCCGCCCGCAGGTCTCGGCCCTCCTCCACCAGGGCCACCGCCAGCCAGGTGGCCCCGCCGTCCAGAGCAGCCAGGGCGACGGGAACAGCCCCGTGACCGTAGCCGCCGGCCTTCACCACGGCGCACAGCTCGGCCGGGGCGGCCAGGGCGGCGAGGAGGGAGGCGTTATGGGCGATGGCACCCAGGTCGACCTCGGCCCACGCCGGCCGGCACCCGTAGGGGGCGGCCGGCCCGGGCGGGGCCAGGGCGGCGGCCGGATCGGGCGTCACGTCCGCCGCTTCGCGAGGCGCTCGGAGAGGAACCGGGACACCAGGTCCGGCAGGTCGGTGGCGACCAGCCCCTCCTGCGGGCCCAGCCCGGCCGCCCGGCCGTGGACGTGGGCGGCCAGGGCGGCGGCCTCGAGCGGGGGCAGCCCCCGGGCCAGGAAGGCGGCGATGATCCCGGAGAGGACGTCGCCGGTGCCGGCGGTGGCCAGGCGGGGCGAGCCGGAGGCGGCGAGCAGCACCCTGCCGTCGGGCCCGGCGACGACGGTGGTCGATCCCTTCAACAGCACCACCGCCCCAGTCTGGCGGGCGGTGGCCGCCACATCGGCGATGCGGTCCCCGCCCGGGGCGTGACCGGTGATCTTCCCGTACTCGCCCTCGTGGGGGGTCAGCACCAGCGGCGCCGGCCGGCCGGAGGCCACCTCGGCGATGGCGTCCAGGTCGCCCAGGGCGGTGAGCCCGTCGGCGTCGACGACCGCCGGAGGCTCGGAGGCCCGCAGGAACCGGCCAACCGGGGTGTCGGCCCCGGTGCCGCCGCCGGGGCGGCGGGCCCGCTTCGACAGTCCCGGTCCTATGACCACCGCCCGGGCCCGGCCGGCGGCGTCGACGGCGGCGTCGACCCAGTCCTCTCCGGGAAGGCTGACCCCGACCTGCTCCCCGGGAGGCAGGCCGCCCCCCTGCGGGGCGCCGGGCACCCCCACCAGGGCGTAGCCGGCCCCGGCTCTCATGGCCCCCCGGGCGGCCATGAGGGGCGCCCCGTTCATGGCTTCGGAACCGCCGATGACCATCACCGCGCTCTGCCACTTGTGAGCGTGGCGGGGCCGGGGCGCAAGCACCGCCAGGTCGTCGTCGGTGACCAGCCACATCCGGGCCGACCGGGCGGCCAGCGCGCCGAGGCCGATGTCGGCGAGTTCCACCTGGCCGGTGCGTGCGGGGCCGTCGCCGAGGAGCAGCCCCGGCTTGTAGGAGGCGAAGGTGACGGTGCGGGACGCGGTCATGGCGTCGCCGGTCCCGGTGAGCCCCGACAGCCCGGAGGGGATGTCCACGGCCAGCACCGGGACCAGGCCCGGGTCGGGCGGGAGGTAGGGCCGGCTCAGCCCGGTCCCGTAGGCGGCGTCGACGATCAGGTCGGCCGGCCCGGGATGCCCGCCGGGGGGGAGGGCCGAAGGCTCGATGACGACCACCGCGGCGCCCCAGCGACCCAGCCACCGGGCGGCGACCCGCCCGTCGGCGCCGTTGTTGCCCCGGCCCGCGATCACCACGACATGCCGACCGTAGGCACCGCCCATCATCCGGCGGGCGGCGTGGGCGACCGCGAAGCCGGCCCGCTCCACGAGCACCTCGACCGGTTCGGGAGCCGAGCGGTCCACCGCGCCCATCTCCTCGGGGGTGAGGACCGGGATCACGCCACCGCCACCACCACCGCCGAGGCGACCGTGGAGGTATGGGAGATCGAGACGTGCCACCCGCCCACCCCGAGCTGCGCCGCCAGATGCCCGGCCCGCCCCGCCACTGTGAGCTGGGGCCGGCCTCCGGGCTGCCGGGCGGTCGATATGTCGGCCCAGTCGACGGCCCCCAGGCCGACCCCGAGGGCCTTCATCACCGCCTCCTTCACCGCGAAGCGTCCGGCCAGGTTCTGCGCCGGGCGGGAGAGCCCGGACGCGTAGCGCAGCTCGTCGGCCGAGAACAGCCGGGCGGCCAGGGTGGGGCGCCGGCCGAGGACCCGCTGGAAGCGGGGTATGTCCACCAGGTCGGTGCCGACCCCGATGACGGTGCCGGCTCCCCCGCGAGCGGTCCCGGGGCTGCCTCCGCCGCTCACGCCTCTGGGCGCCAGCGCCGGGCCAGCTCGTAGACCGGGCAGGTGAGCAGGTCGACCACCGGCTCCTCTCCCAGCCGGCCGCGATCGAAGGCCGGCTCGGTCTCGGTGACGGCATCGGAGAGGGCGTTGAACCGGGTGCGGTAGCCCGACAGCACGGCGGCCGCCCGCTCGGCCGGCAGCACCTCGTGGAACCTGACGTGCAGCAGGGTCATACCGATGACCTGCTGGCCCTTGGCCTCGGGCACGAGTACCACCGTCCGGCCGTCGCTGGCGCCCCGGACCACGGTCACCTCCCGCTCCTCGGCCGCCCGGTGCTTGCTGCCGAGCAGACGGGGATCCCGGTCGGTGCGCGACGTCAGCTGGCGGGCCACGCCCCCCCGGTCGAGCACCGACGCGGTGGGCGATGGGCCCCACTCGATCCGGTAGCGGGTGAAACCGAGGACTTCCGCCACGGCCTCGTCGAGGGCGCCGAGGGTGCGCAGGGCCCGGTACCCGAGCGTGTCGGGGGCGGCCCCGGCGTCGAGGGTGGCCTTCACCAACGGCACGCCGAAGAGGGCGTCCTCGCTTCGCGAGATGCCCACCGTGACCGTCTTCGCCTGGTGCTTGATGGCGTCGACGGGCCGGGTGAGCTGGTCGACGGCCTCGTTGACGGCGTCGAGCAGGTCGGACAGGAGGGCTGCCGGGGTGCCGATCTTGCCGGTCTCGGACTCATAGCCCTCGAGGGGCAGCAGCCCGGTGGCGTAGCGGAGCAGCGCGACCAGGCGGACGGCGGTGCTGGCCTCCAGGTTGCCGTTGTAGCTGCCGTCGCGCAGCCCCGCCAGGAACGGGGCCGCCGCTTCCGAAAGGTCCGGGGCCAGCCGTTCCATGACGTCGTCGGGATCGGCGCCGGCCGCCCTCTCCAGGACGCTGCGCACCCCGCGCAGGGTGCGGGCCTGGGCGTCGATGGACAGCGCCGCCTCGTAGCCGAAGAGGTGGCCGACCATGGCGGACAGCACGAAGGCCACCGCCGGATGGAGGCGGGGCACGGTTATCACCTCGCGGACCACGGCCGCGAAACGGCCCTCCTCGCCCTCGGCGGCGATGACCACCGGCGCCGCCTTGTGGGCCCGGTAGATGGCGACCTCCTTGGCCGCGTCGTCGGCGTTGGGTCCGTGCAGGCCGGCGGCGCACACCAGGATCAACGGCTCGCAGGACAGGTCGATGTGCTTCTTGTCCTCGGTGGTGTCAGCCGAGATGGACCGGTAGCACAGCTCCGACAGCTTGATGCGCACCTCGGCGGCGGCGACGTGGTCCGGGCCGCTGCCGACGACCGCCCAATAGCGCCGGCGGGGGGCGGTGGCGGCGGCGATGCGGCCGATCTCCTCGCGCCGGGCCAGGACCTGCTCCATGGCCCCGGGCAGGTCGCGCAGGGCGCGCAGGATGGCCTCTGTCCCGGTCCCGCGCGGGACGTGGCCCACCCGTTGCGCCAGCCCGGCGGCAATCAACCAGCCCGCGGCGATCTGCGCGTAGAACGCCTTGGTGGAGGCCACGCTCATCTCGACGTCGCGACCGTCGGAGGTGTGGAGCACCCCATGGGCCTTGGCGGCCAGGTCGCTGTTGCGGCGGTTCACCACCGCCACGACGTGGGCGCCCCGGGTGCGGACCAGGTCGACGGTGCGGTTGGTGTCAGTTGTGGTGCCGGACTGGCTGATGGCGATCACCAGGGTGTCGCTCATGTCATCGGCCATGTCGAAACCGGACAGCTCGGTGGCGGGCATGGCCTGTACCGGGAAGCCGGGCAGGCAGGTCCGCACCGCGGTGGCGACCGCCTGGCCGGCGACGGCGGCGGTGCCCTGCCCGATGACGATCACCCTCCGCACCTCCCCCGACGCCAGGGCCGACGCCAGATGCGGGGGGATGGTGTCGTCCCCGACCCGGGCTCTCACGGTCCCGTCGGGACCGGTGGCGATGCGGCCCCG
>JAKAXG010000101.1 GCA_021827225.1 Actinomycetes bacterium
CGTGGAGGCCGCCATCAGGGCGGACCGCCGCCTGACCCACGACCAGAAGACCGCCCTGCTCGCCGTCTACCGCTCCATGGTGTCCTGACCGGGTGGCGCCTGGCCCGGGGCCGGCGGTGCCCCCCCGGGATCGCGCCTCTTTGGTGACACACCGTAGCGTTTGGTGACGTTTTTGCACCTCCCACGTGGATTTCCGTCACCGGTCCCAGGCTGGCCGCCCGCCGCCGCCAGCCGGCGCCCGTCACCGGTCGGGAGGCCGGCGGGAGGCCGGCGGCGGCCTACGGCGGTGGCGCCGCCGGCCCACGGCGCAGGAGCCGGTCGGCCGGGGTCGCCGTGGCGGTGACGACCAGGCCCGCCAGCACCACGGCGATCACCACGAACCCGGCGGTCAGGGGGACGTGCACGATGGTGGGGACCAGGGCCAGCAGCACCCACGCCGCCTGGAAGGAGGCCTCGAACCGGGCGAACGCCCGGGCCCGGGCGTGATCGCCGATCTGGACCTGCACCATCGAGTCGAAGGTGGTCTTGCCCACGCAGCCGGCCAGGCCGGTGGAGACGGCCAGCACCGCGGCGGCGACCTGCCCGTGCTGCCAGCGCAGCGGGACCACCGCAAGGGCCACCCCGGCGATGGCCAGCGCCGACCCGTACACGAGCCACCGGTCGGACCTGACCAGGCGCCGCACGGACGGGGCCATCCCGGCGCCGACCAGGTTTCCGCCCACGCCGGCCGCGGCGACCACGCCGTACCAGATCACCGGGGCGCCCTGGGCCCGGAAGCCGAAAGCGACCAGCGCGGTGAGGAACCCCGTGGCCGCCCGGACGCCCCCGACGGCCACCGCCCCGCGGAGCAGCGGCACCGGCGTCGGCGGCTTCCGCTCGTGGGGGGCGATCGGCCCCGCGGGAGCGGTCTTGGCGGGCCTGAGCAGGATGAGGCTCAGGCTGGCGGCCAGGGCGAAGACGAGGGCGTCCACGTCGAGCAGGGCCCGGGAGCCGAACACGGCGTACACGGCGGCGCCGACCGGTGCCGCCGCGGCCGACGCCAGCCCCGATCCCAGCGTCAGGCGGGAGTTGGCGGGGACCAGGTCCGACTCCCGGTCGGTGACCGCCGGGATGAGGGCGGAGCGGGCCACGGCGTGGGTCTTGGAGGCCACCAGGCTCAGGAAGGCCGCGGGGAAGAGGGCCAGGTTGTGGATCCACGCGGCCATCATCAGAGCGGCCGCCGTGCGGGCGGCGGCGGCGAGGAACAGCACCAGCCTCTTGCCCCGGCGGAACCGGTCGGCGGCCGGTCCGGTGAACGGGGCCACCACCGCGAAGGGCAGCATGGTCATCACCAGGCCCAGCGCCGTCCGGCCCCGGGCCGCGTTCAGCGGGACGCTGACGAAGACCGACCCGGCCAGGGCCACCGCCACCATGGCGTCGCCGGCCGAGGAGAGCACGTTGATCAGGGCCAGGCGGCCGAACTGCGTGGACGGCCAGTCCTCCTCCGTGGCGCCCAGGCGGAACGGGTAGGTCAGCGCCCTCGCCAGCCTCGAGCCCGGCGGCTGGATCCCGGGGGCGCCACCGAGCGGTGTGGCGGTCATGGTCGTCCCCGCTGGGCCGGGGAGCGGTCCCGGTCGGATCCGTCGGCGGTGGAGGCCCGCCGGCGCAGCAGCAACCGCATGACCATGTTGACGGCCGCGGCGACGGCCAGCGCGGCCAGCAGGGCCGCCAGTGGGTCGTCTCCCGTCAGGGTGTCGCCGAACATGCCGACCCCGAAGGCGTAGGCCGACCACAGGGCGGCGCTGACGGCGGCCGCCGCCCGGAAGCGGCGCTTCGGCATGCCCACCAGTCCGGCCGTCAGCGTT
Source organism: Actinomycetes bacterium (assembly GCA_021827225.1). Next base: position 1,845 of record JAKAXG010000101.1, read on the forward strand.
ATGGGCGTCGGCCCTCCGGGGATGACCCGGGCCACGGCGACGAGGAACGTTCCCTGCTGGTGCATCTGTCGCTCGACCCACGCCCAGATCCGCCGGGGGCGGCTTCCCCGGAAGATCACGGCGCTGATGCGGGACCAGTAGCGGGCGCCGATCCAGTACGAGATGTTGTCGCTGACGAACGCCGCCACGGTGGCCACGGCGAGCAACGGGTAGGCCCTTTCGTCGCCGCCGGCGGCGATCACCCCGAGACCGATGACGGCGGTGCGGGCGGGGACGAGAGGCACCACCCCGTCGACCAGCGCCAGCCCGCAGACGACCAGGAACGCGGTCGGGCTGGACAGGTCCAGCGACACTGTGGAGGCGAGGATCACCGGTGTCGTGCCGGCGGGCCTAACCCCGCAGCTGGTCCAGGGTGACGGACACGGACCGGCTCGCCCCCGACTGGCCGGTCACGGTCACCGACGCGGTCGTTCCGGGCGTCAGCTGGGCCAGGGTGGTCTGCAGGTCGGCCAGGTTGGTGACCTGCTTGCCGTTGATGGCGGTTATGAGGTCGCCGGCGACGATCCCGGCGCGCGCCGCGCTGCCGCCGGCGATGGTGGCGGTGACGATCACGCCCGCCGGGTTGCCCTGGTTGTCGACCGCGTCGGCCGCCGAGATGTCGAGCGCGGCCCGGTTGCTCTGCGTCACCCGGCCTGACGAGATGAGCTGGGGGGCGATGAGCTTGACCGTGCTGGAAGGGACGGCGAACCCGATGCCGGCCGCCGTCCCGCCGGCCTGCTGGTTGACCGCGGCGAGTGTGGGGATGCCGACGACCTGGCCCTGGAGGTCGACCAGCGCCCCTCCGCTGTTGCCGGGGTTGATGGCCGCGCTGGTCTGGATGGTGGACGACAGGGTGACCCCGTTGCCCTCGCTCACCGGCCGGCCGTTGTAGCTGACGATCCCCTCCGTGACCGAGCTGCTGAGCCCGAGGGGGTTGCCGACCGCCAGCACGATGTCGCCGACCTGCAGGGCCTTGGAGTCGCCGAACGTGGCCGGCGACAGGTTCCGCGCCCCGGTCACCCGGATCACCGCCAGGTCCTCCGGGGTGTAGGTGCCGACGAGGGTGGCGGGCAGCTGCTGGCCGCTGACCAGCTGAACGGTCAGCGACGTGGCTCCGGCGACCACGTGGGCGTTGGTGACGATGTCCCCGCGGGTGTCGTAGACGACGCCCGACCCGAGGCCGGCGCCGGTGGAGATCAGGACGACCTGCGGGCGGACCCTGGCCACCACGCTCACGAAGGCCTGTTGGAGAGCGGCGGCCGAGCCGGCGGCCGGCGGGAGGGTGGTGGTGCCACCGGCTGTCACCGGCGGGGCGCTGGTGGTCGGCGACGTCACCCGGGACCCCGATGTGCACCCGCCTGCGGCGGTCGCCAGTGCCAGGCCGGCGACGACGAGGGCTCTGCGGAACATAGAAGCACCGTGCAATTGCCGGCCGGCGCCGCACAGAGGACAAGGTCCTCTAAAGGGGCACCGAGCGCATCCGGTAGCGGGGGAGGAGGGAGGAAATGCCCTGACGCCGGCCGTGTCGGGAGTCCAGCATGGAGGATGACCGGCTGCTGTGCGGCCGGTCCGTCGGAGGTGTCCCATGAGCAGCTTCCTCAAGCTCCTGGCCGCTGGCCCGGTCTTCTTCTTGAGCGCTTGGATCCTGATGATGTTCGCGGGCGCTGTCAGCAGCGACGTCGGAATAGAGCCCTTCGGGTACTCGAGCTCCATGGTGGTGACCATCGGTCTGTGGTTGACCGTCGCCCCCGCCATCGGGGCCGTGACCAGCCGGGGGAAGCAGCCGTCGGGTCGCTCGCGCCGCATCGCCTGACCGGGTTCCGGTCAGCGGCCGGTGCCGCCCGCTCGCCGCAGCGGCAGCACCCGTACCAGGATGTCGATGGCGAGGGCGGCGGCTCCGCCGATGGCCAGCGACTGGACCAGCATCTCGGTCCCCGGGCGGTGCTCGAGCGAGAAGAAGGTGTTCACGACGGGGACGAAGAACGCCGCTACGAACAGGCCGCCCATGGTTACGACGAGGGCCAGGCGGAGCGGGGTGAGCGGCCGGGCGGCGATCAGCAGCACCCAGAGGGTAACGACCACGGTGACGATGATGGCCGAGGTACGGGCCACGTCGGCGCTGAGTCCCTCCGCCCGGGCCAGCCCGTAGGTCCCGATCACCGAGGCGGCGGTGAGCGTCCCGGCGACGACCGAGAAGTCGAGCACCCGGCGGAGGAATCCGCTGCGGAACCGTCGCTCGCTGGGGGCGAGGGCCAGGAAGAGCCCCGGGATCCCGATGCCGACGGCGCTGATGAGGGTCAGGTGCCTGGGAAGGAACGGGTAGGGCCAGCCGACGATCGAGGTGGTGACGGAAAGGACGAGGGAGTAGACGTTCTTCACGAGGAACAGCGACGCCACCCGCTCGACGTTCGACAGCACCCGCCGCCCCTCGGCCACCACGGAGGGTAGGACGTCGAAGTCGTCGTCCAGGTTGACGATCTGGGCGACGCCTCTGGTGATCGACGACCCCGACCCCATGGCGATGCCCAGGTCGGCCTGCTTGAGGGCCAGCACGTCGTTCACCCCGTCACCGGTCATGGCGACGGTGTGTCCCGCCTGCTGCAGGGCCGTCACCATGTCCCGCTTGTCCTCGGGGGTCACCCGCCCGAACACCCGGCCGTGTTCCACCTCCGCTGACAGGGATTGCGGGTCGGTCGGCAGGGACCGGGCGTCGACGGCCTGCTCCGCCCCGGGCAGACCGACCTGCTCGGCCACCGCCCGGACCGTGACCGGGCTGTCACCGGAGATGACCCGTACCGTCACGCCCTGGCGGGTGAAGTACTCCAGGGTCGCACGCACGGCCGGGCGGGTCTTCTCGGAGAGCTCGACCAGCGCGGCGACCGCCAGGTCGGGGGGGAGGGTCCGGCCGCTGAGGGGTACGGCCGAGCGGGCCACGACCAGCACCCGCCGGCCGCGGGCCGCCTCCTCGGCGGCCACCGGCAGGAGACCGTCTGGGTCGGCGCCGCCCACGATCTCGGGCGCGCCCAGTACCCAGCTCCCGTGCGACCCGAAGGTGGCGCCGCTCCACTTGCGCTCGGAGCTGAACGCCACCTCGACGCTCGGCTCCCAGCGGTCCACCGCCTTGACCGACTCGCCGATCGCCAGCATGGTGGCGTTGGCGCCCCTCATCCGGCTCAGGGCGGCCAGCGCGTTCTCGACATCCCCCCGGTCCGCGGTAGCCGTGCGCAGCCCCCCGAAGGAGATCCTGCCTTCGGTGAGGGTGCCGGTCTTGTCCACGCACAGGGCGTCCACCCTTGCCAGGGTCTCGACCGCCGGAAGCTCCTGCACGAGCACCTGGCGGCGCCCCAGGCGCATGGCGGCGGCCAGGAAGGCCAGGGTGGTCAGCAGCACCAGCCCTTCGGGGATCATCCCCACCAGGCCGGCTACCGCGCTCCTCACCGCCAGGCGCCACGGCTCGACCTGCAGCTGGCGGAGGAACAGCAGCGGAGCGACGGCGACCATGAGCCACGAGAGGGCCCGGAGCAGCCGGTTGATGGCGGCCATCAACTCGGAGCTGGCCAGGCTGAACCGGCGGGCCTCCTCGGCCAGGCGGTTGGCGTAGGAGTCGGAACCGGCGGTGAGCACCCGGGCTCGGACGGACCCGGCGACCACCCAGGAACCCGAGATCAGCCGGTCGCCCGGACCCTTGGCCACCGGTTCGGATTCGCCGGTCGCCAGCGATTCGTCGACATCGGCGGCGTCGGCCACCACCACCCCGTCGGCGGTGATCTGGTCTCCCGGGCGGAGGTCCAGGAGGTCGTCGACGACCACCCCCTCCGGGGGGATCTCCTGCGTCCGGCCGTCCCGCACGACCCGGGCGTGGGGGGCGTTGATCACCGCCAGCGCGTCCAGCGTCCGCTTGGCCCTCACCTCCTGCACGGTGCCGATCACCGTGTTGACGATGGCGATGATGAGGAAGGTCGAATCCGGTGCCGAACCCGTCACCAGGGTGGCGGTGCCGAGGGTGACCAGCAGCAGGTTCAGGCGGGTGAGCGTGTTGCGCCTGAGGATGTAGCCGAAGCTCTGGGAAGCACCGGGCGGGGGGCCGGTTTCCGCCGTGCGGCGGTCCGCCACCTGCTCGGCGCTCAGACCGCCTTCCCGCCAGTCGGCTCCCAGGTCGGCCAGGCCGGTGGGATCGGCGCCGCCCTGGGCCGGCGGCTGCCGGGGAGCCGGCGAGGCGAGCGATGTCACCCGACGCGCCCGGAGCCTTCCACCAGGGCTTCGCCGCCGGTCGCCGAGCCCGGCCCGTGGTCGTCGGCTGCCGCCGCCACCGACAGGTAGCTCTCCTCCTCCTGGTCGAAGTGCAGGGTCAGCACGGCGTGGAGGCTGTAGAGCAGCCGACGGATGTCGGCCAGGTCCTCCTCCTCGGGCGGGTCGGTCGAATCGGCCAACACCCGGCCGAGGCGGCCGGTCAGGTGGGCGATCTCCGCGTGGGCCCGGCTCATGGTGGAGGTGCGACCCTCGCCTCCGAGGACCCGGGCCAGCATGGGATACAGCTCCGCCTGCTCGGCGTGCTCGTGGGGCAGCAGGTCCCGCCTGAGCCAGTCGTGGACGTCGCGGGCCATGGCCATCGCCTCCGCGGGCGGGCGAACGCCGACGGCGTCGGCCGCCGTCCGGAGATCGTCGAGACGGGGGCGGAGGGCGTCGTGCTCGGTCGAGAACCGCCCGGCCAGCAACGAGTCGCTCCTGGCGAAGCTGCCCCTCAGGTGGCGGGCGGACAGGCCCCTCATGGCGTTCAGGATCACGGCCACGTCGATGGCCTCCTGCGTCACCGCCCCCCACGCCGGGGGCAGCATCCCGAGCCCGGCGGCCAGCATGGCGGCGAGGGACAGGCCTATGCCGACCACCACGCTCTGCGTGGCGATCAGCAGCGAGCGCCGGGCGGTCACCATGGCCTCCCCCAGCCGGTCCAGGCGGTCCACGGTGAGGACCACATCGGCGGCCTCCGAGGAGGCGGTCGCCCCCCGGGCGCCGAGCGCCACGCCCACATCGGCCATGGCCAGCGCCGGGGCGTCGTTGATCCCGTCGCCGACCATGACGGTGGAGCCCTGCTGGCGGGCCAGGGCGACGGCGTCGAGCTTCTCGGCCGGGGTCCGCTCGGCCATGACCTCGTCCACCCCGATCACCGCACCGACCGACTCGGCGACGTCGGCCCGGTCGCCGGTGACCATCACGACGCGGGATATGCCGTCGCGCCTCAGCTTCCGGATGGTGCGCCCGGCGTCGGGCCGGATCGGGTCGGAGAACACCAGGACCGCGTCGGCCCGGCCGTCGACCGAGACGAACACCGTCAGCTGTCCCTCGCGGTCGGCCCGCCGCCGGGCCGGCACCGCCCAGGCGAAGTCGCCGCCGACCCAGGACCGCTTCCCGATGGCGACGGTGTGCCCGGCTACCTGGCCGCGGGTGCCCTGGCCGGGTACCTCCATGACGTCGGAGGGCATGATCAGCGTCACTCCCGCCTCGTGGGCGGCCCGCACGATGGACGCAGCGAGGACGTGCGGCGACACCTGGTCGAGAGACGCCGCCAGCCGGATCGCCTCGTTCTGGGACCGCCCGTCCCGGGTCACCACCGCGGCCAGGTCCGGCCGGCCCACGGTCAGCGTGCCGGTCTTGTCCAGGAGCAGGACCCGGGCCCGGGCCAGCCGCTCCAGCGCCGCGCCGCCCTTGATGACCACCCCTCTGCGGGCCGCCACCGACAGTCCCGAAACCAGGGCGACGGGCACGGCCAAAATCAACGGACAGGGGGTGGCCACGACCAGCACGGCGACCGCCCGGGTGGCGCTGCCGGCCAGCGCACCGGCCACGCCCGCCGCTGCGAAGGCCACCACCAGGAACCACAGGGCGTAGCGGTCGGCCATGCGCACGGCGGGAGCCGAGGCGGCTCCGGCCGCCCGGACCAGCGCCACCAGGCCCGAGTAGGTGCTGTCCGCGGCGGTGGTGGTGGCGCACAGGTCCACCGGGCCGCCAGCGTTGACGGTCCCGCTCCGCACCCGGTCCCCCTCGACCCGCTCGACGGGCAGGGGCTCGCCGGTCAGGGCGGATTCGTCGATCACCGCCGCCCCGGCCCGGACCAGGCCGTCGACGGGGACCACCTCACCGGGCTTCACCACCAGCAGATCACCGACCTCCACCTCCTCCACCGGGACGTCGAGGATGCGGCTGTCGTGGCGGACGTGGGCCTGGCGGGGGGTCCGTTCCACCAGCCGGCGCAGCTCCCGGCCGGCCCGGCCCTCCGCCCACGACTCCAGCGAGCGGCCGGTCGCCAGCATCAGGGCGATCACCGCTCCCGCCAGGAACTCGCGCACGGCGAGCGTGCCGATGAGCGCGGCCAGGGCGATGAGGTCCACCCCCAGGCGGCGGTGCCGGGCGGCGTCGATGACCCACCAGGCCGCCGGACCGACCCCGAACAGCGTGGTGATGGCCCAGATCAGCCGGCCGGGGCTGTCCAGGCCGGCCAGGTGGAGCGCGCTGCCGGCCGCCAGACCGGCCCCGGTGACGACCAGCGCGGCGATCTCGGCCACCGGCCGCCCGGTTGGCGACGGGGACAGCTGTTCACGGTCGGGAAGCGGCACCTGGGGATCTCCGGATTGGGGGAACGGTGTCCAATGTGTCGGCTGGACGTTCCGTCCGAACAGGGTCGAGGGTCACACCGCCGCCCGCCGCCCGCCGCGTCCGGTCAGGGCCGCCTCTTGCGGGTGCGGAGGATGAGCGCCGCCAGTCCCGCCATCGCCGCGCACCAGGCGATGATCGCTGCTATCCATGCCTCGTCCATGCCCTGCCTCCCGGCCGACCGACGACGCGATTTTCCGGGCAGGTACCCGGTCGCATCCAGGGCCGGTGGTCACAGACCGGTCGCCGGGGCGGAGGGGCGGCCGGGACGGAGGGGGCGGCCGCCCGGCCAGGACGGGGCTTTGTACCCTACTCGGCCTCCGCCGGCACGGGTACGTTGCCTCCCAACAGACCGCCCCCACTGGCCGGCGCTCCCCCCTGCGAGGCCAGTGGCCGGGCGGCTGAGGGTTTCAGGACCGCAGCGGCGGCCCCTCCGGCGAGGAGCAGCAGGAACGGGTCGATGGGTATGCGCAGCCGCGGCGTCTCCGCGTTGACCAGCACCACCGTCAGGAAGAGCAGCGCCGCCTGCAGCCATACGAAGCCGGGCACCCGCCGGCGGACCGCGCCGATGGTCGCCCCGGCGGCGGCCAGGACGGCGACCACCCAGAAGCCGTAGATGGTGGCGTCCTGCATGGCCGGGTAGGTGATCCCCGCCAGCGTGGCGGTGTAGCGGGCGCCGGAGAGGCTCTCCGCGTCCAGCAGCCTCAGGGTGTTGTACAGCGCCACCTTGCCGACGTAGAGCGGGTGGTTCTCGGCGTAGCTGACGGCCAGGTGCAGCAGCCGGCTCTGCAGCACCGGCTCCGGTCCGCCCTCCAGCGGCGCCACCTGGGCCTGGTACTGGGGGATCTGGTAGAGCAGGTGCCAGTACGCCGGCGCCTGCCGGTCGTGGGCGGACACCGGGTTGTAGGTGCCGGCGAGGGTGCCGCCGGTCTCGTCGGACACCGGTATGAACGAGTGCATCACCACGGCGTTGCGGACGGTCCACGGGGCCACGACGGCCACGGTCAGGGCGATCACCGCCAGCGGCGGCCCGAGGGACCGCCGCAGGGACCCGCGGCGCGGCGTCCACAGGCCTAGCGCCAGGGCCGGCACGATCACGAAGGCGTTCGACCGGGTGAGGGTCAGGACGCCGGCCGTCAGCCCGGCCAGAACCACCCACCGCCGGCGGGGATGGCGGCGCCAGGTCACGACGGCGAGGGTCGCCACCAGGTCGAGCAGGACCGTTTGCGGCTCCGACAGCAGCGACGCCCCCACCCCGATCAGCGGCGGGTACACGGCGGCGAGGGCCATGGTGCAGGCGGCGGCCGCCCGACCGAACAGCCGCAGGGCCAGCAGCCCGAGCAGGGCCACGATGCCGGTGCCGATCACCGCCTGCACCAGCCGGGCGGCCTGGATGCGGCCGGGGCCGGTCCCGGAAAATCGCGTCGTCGG